>CAZBQM010000067.1:0-13469 GCA_964494045.1 uncultured Rikenellaceae bacterium | reverse complement strand
GGGGAATCAGGATCAAGACAATGAGGGGACGTGGTGGAGAAATCCAGGATATAAGGGTTTCAAACATTACCATGAACAATATGATCCAGGAAGGGATAATGATCAATATGAGATACCAGCCTACAAACCCCGAACCTGTCTCGGAAAGAACTCCGGCCGTCAGCAACATTCAACTCTCAGGTATAAACATCAGGGGCGCAAGGCAGGCTGTTGCCATTTTTGGACTGGAAGAAAGGGCTGCTTCGGAAATCTCCTTTGATGATATCAGGATATTTTCGGAAAAAGGTATCGTATTGGAGAATGCTTCAGGAGTGACTTTTCACAATATAGAAATGAATATTTCGGAAGGAAGTGCCCTGGAAGCTCTCGATTCGAAGGATATTACATGGGATATGGTGACTGTAGGATCGCCTTTGAAAGACAGTCCGTATATGAAGCTTGCCAACTGCAGCGGCATAAGGGTCTCCAACTGTTTTCAGACAGAAGATGGCGGTATCTATGTGGGTGAAGATGAAAAATGCAGTGATATTTATATTGTCAACAATATCCTTCCCGGCATCAGCGATCTTTCAGCAGGTAAAGGGAAGAATGTTGTAAAGCTGAATAACGTCACCTCAAAATGAAGCTTCTTTGTTTTATTCAGAGATGGCTCAATGATTAACCGATGCAACACCTATGAAGACAGTATGTAACCTGTTCATTGCGACCGCTGTATTATTCTCGGCCTGCGTTTCCTGTGCAGGTGCGCCCGTGAAGGATAATAAGCAGGAGAAATGGTCGGTCCGGATGGCCAATACAGTTATGGCGCATTCAGATTCGCTTGTTTACTATGTCGACAGGAATCCCCGGTGGGCATATGATGTTGCCTTTCTCGGAATGGCCATAGACAGGCTGGGACAGGTCGACAGTAAATACTCCGCCTATATGGAAAACTGGATTGATTATTTTGTTCAGCCCGATGGATCGGTTATTGACTACAGGAAAGATGAATATAACCTTGACAGGATCTTCCCGGGCCGTAACATTCTGACTCTTTACAGGAGGAATCCGGAGGAGAGATACCGGATGGCGCTTGACACTCTTATAAGCCAGATGGAAACCCATCCAAAGACCAAAGCAGGAGGATACTGGCATAAAAAAGTCTATCCGTGGCAGATGTGGCTCGATGGCATATTCATGGCTTCAACGTTTATGGTTCAGTATGCGGCAGAGTTTGATACTGAAAAATGGTTTGATATTGCCGCCCTGCAGGCAAAGCTGGTTTATGAAAAGACTCTTGACAGTGAATCAGGTCTTCTGATGCATGCCTGGGATGAGAGCAGGGAACAGAAGTGGTGTGATCCGGCCACAGGTAAATCAAAATACCCATGGAGCAGGGCTACGGGCTGGTACACAATGGCCCTGCTAGATATCCTGGAATACCTTCCTGCAGATCATCCCGACAGGCCTGAGTTGATACGCATATTACAGAACACCTGTGAGGCCTTGCTGAAGGTAAGGGATCCGCAATCGGGGATATGGTACCAGGTACTTAATTATGGCGGAAGGGAAGGCAATTACCTTGAAGGTTCAGGTTCAGCAATGTTCACCTATGTCTTTGCCAGAGGGGTGCGGGAAGGCTATCTCGACAGGAAATATCTTAAAATTGCAAACCAGGCCTTCGATGGAATTTTAAAGGAACTGGTTACCGTTGACGGGTCGGGTCTTGTGACTATTCATAATATTTGCGGAGGATGTGGGCTGGGTGGCAATCCTTACCGCGATGGATCTTATGAGTATTATATCAACGAAAAAAAGTTCGATAACGACACGAAGGGTGTTGCACCATTCATTCTTGCCGCTATCGAACTTGACAGATAAAACGTTGTCAGGTTTTTTCTAACCTATTCTATTCCGAATAACCTGCATATGTGTCTGTTGTATATGTTTTCATATACACAGGCAGAAATGGTTTTTTCATTTTTATACAGGAGCTTGTAATACCTGTCTTTTTCCATTGCAGCAAGTTTATATCCTACATGGATAAGCTGCCTCATGTCGGGGTTAAAATCGGGATTGCCGGGAATATGCCTCAGTGAGGCTGCAAACTTAATTTTGTCCCATGAAGCCACTTCAGCAGGCCCGGGAAGGGATTTCACTTTAATGTCGATAACATCAGCATAGGGGGCGCAGAGTTCTTCAATCTTTTCAAGGGCATGAACATATATCTCCCTGACGAATTCAAGGGCTTCTCCTCCCGAACCGGCAAGTCCGATTACTTCTTCAAGCCAGGTGGTGCCAGCGGTTTTCACATGGATACCGGCATCATGTTTCTTAATGATGGAGCCTATATGGGGATAAATGGCAAACTTATCGGAGCCTGAGTGAACGCTTATTTTCAGGCTTTCGGGAAGTCCGAATTCCGACACGGCTTTTTTGACAACCATTATGTCGGATTCAAATTCAGATGCAAAAACCAGAGGATCGCCGGCATAGTCAACACCCTTGTTGAAACGGCCCGAGAACTTGGGAGCGATGGTCTGTACCGGAATCTGCAGGTCACCAAGCATCATGAGGATATAGAAGAGTTCAACAGGCGTCTGGGGAAGGGGCACTTCATCCATCGATACTTCAGTGACAAAGTCATCTGATCCTTTCAGACTGAGAATTTTCCTGTAGATCTCAGCGGCTTTTGTCGCAGCGAAAAGATACTTTCCGGCAATATCAGACAGCTGATTGCGTGAACATGACAGGGCATTTTTGATTCCCGGAATGTGAATGTCGCCATATTTTACGGCTCTTTCCACGAACTTACTGATTTCATCTTCGGGCGCCCTTTTACCTATATATGAAGCCACGTCGATTGTAAAAAAGTCGGAGCTTCCAACGAACCTGTCGACAGTATCAAGGTTAATATGGTCGGCATCAACAAAATATGGCTTTGTGAATCCTGTTTTTTCCGTCACGGTATCTGCCTCAACCCTTACATCTCCGGGTTCTGTACCAATTATCATATGTTCGCGGTTCGATTTATTCCATACCGGAGTTATATCGATTCCCTTTCTTCCTGCTTCAATGATTGCCCTTAGCTGTGCATTCCCCTGATGGCCGAACCTGTCGCCCAGACCGAAGGAGTATTTTCCAATCTTTTTCATCCGTAAATGATTTTAATTTTTTATGATCTTATGGAACCCACATGCATGGTAATATACATGTGGGTTTCATAACTGATTAATTCTGATTATAAAGATATCATCCAAAGTGTTCTTTACACTGGATTCGCGGGCATCGGTAAGGGTGCAGTACGAAGTACACCATCATTCCGGTGCGGGTTCTGCAGATAAGCAGTGGTTGAACCGGTGCGATATCAGTCAAGTACAACCGTTTTGTTTTTTGGAGCAAAAACGTTCATAATTACCCAGGCTATCAGGTAGGCGCTTGCAGCAATACCAAACATAAGCACATACCCTGTTTCGACATGTCCGGCAGTCTTGTAAAAGTCAAGGATGGCTCCGGCTATGTATGAGATAAACGCACCACCCAGTGCTCCGGCCATTCCTCCGATCCCGGTGACTGAGCTGACTGCTCTCTTTGGGAACGCGTCGGAGACAGTCGTAAAGATGTTGGCCGACCATGCCTGGTGTGAAGCGGCAGCCAGTGCAATAAGGAAGACAGCACCCCATGTGCTTATTGATGCCGATGTGGCGAAGAGAATAGGTGTGACAAGAAAGGCAAAGATGAGCATTGTGATGCTTCTGGCCCTGAAGGGTGTCATTCCTTTTTTTATCATAAATGACGATAGCCATCCACCACCGATACTCCCGACAGTTGTAGCGGTATAAATAAAAGCAAGAGGCAGGCCAAATGATTTAACATCGAGACCGGTTCCCCTGACATCGGCGAGCCACCCGGGGATCCAGAAGAGGTAGAACCACCATACCGGATCGGTGAGTCCCTTACCTATCAGGAAAAGCCAGGTCTGCCTGTACCTGAAGAGCTTAACCCAGGGAACGGATTCCGTGGGCTCTGATTGTTCATCAACATCGCTGGTTATATAGGCCAGTTCAGCAGGCTTGACCTTTTTATGCTTCTGTGGTATTTCGTAGAAGATGAACCATAGTATGATCCACAGGAAACCAATGGCTCCTGTAATAATAAAGGCAACCTTCCATCCCCATGCAATGACAATGGCCGGCACTGCCAGCGGAGCAATTATAGCTCCGATGTTAGTTCCCGAGTTAAAGACCCCTGTAGCCAGGGCTCTTTCCTTCTTGGGAAACCATTCAGCAACGGTCTTAATGGCGGCAGGGAAGTTACCGGCTTCGCTGAATCCGAGGAGCGACCTCCAGAAACCGAAACCAAAGACCCCTTTTGCAAGAGCATGCCCCATAGCAGCGATACTCCAGACGAGAACAGATATTCCGTACCCGATTTTTGTTCCGAATTTGTCAATGAGCCTTCCGGCAACAACCATACCAATGGCGTATGAGAGCTGGAAAGCCATGATCACATGAGAATAGGCCTTTTCTCCTATGCCAAGGTCAGATTCAAGCATGGGCTTAAGTATCCCGATCACCTGCCTGTCAAGGTAGTTTACCGTAGTGGCAAAAAATATCAGGGCACAGACTGTCCATCTGTAGTTTCCTGTTTTTTCAGTTTCCGACATATTAATAGTATTGATTCATGGTTAGACATTGTAAGTCGTCGATGCTGTTGTGCCACCCCTGCCAGTCCAGTTGGTATGGAAGAACTCACCTCTTGGTTTGTCAATTCTTTCATAGGTATGGGCTCCGAAGTAGTCGCGATGGGCCTGAAGCAGGTTGGCGGGCAGCTTTTCGCACCTGTAGCCGTCGTAGTAACAGAGCGCCGATGACATCGACGGAATGGGAATGCCGCTGGTTGTAGCAGCTGCAACAACATTTCTCCATCCTCCCTGGGCATTGGCTATCTTATCCCGGAAGAAGGGATCGAGCAGCAGGTTGTTAAGTGAGGGATCATTGTCAAATGCTTCCTTGATCTTGCCAAGGAAAGCCGACCTGATTATACAGCCACCTCTCCACATAAGAGCTATTCCTCCATAGTTAAGGTTCCATCCGAATTCTGCGGCAGCGGCTCTCATAAGTGAGTATCCCTGGGCATATGATACGATCTTGGATGCATATAATGCACTCCTGATATCGTTTATGAATTTCTTTTTGTCGCCACTGAAGGTCTTGCCGGGACCTTTAAGAATTGAAGAGGCCTTTACTCTTTCATCTTTTACAGCCGACAGACAGCGTGCGAACACTGCTTCCCCGATAAGGGTAAGTGGTATGCCGTGGTCAAGGGCGGCAACAGCTGTCCATTTTCCGGTACCTTTCTGTCCTGCAGTATCAAGGATCTTGTCTACAAGCGGCTCTCCGTCACTGTCCCTGAATCCGAGTATATCGCGGGTTATCTCAATGAGGTAGCTGTTGAGTTCCCCTTCGTTCCATTCCCTGAATACCTCATGCATCTCAGCGGCACTCATATGAAGGAGGTCTCTCATGATCTGGTAGGCCTCGCAGATAAGCTGCATATCTCCGTATTCGATGCCGTTATGCACCATCTTAACAAAATGTCCGGCTCCGTTTTCACCAACCCAGTCGCAGCAGGGAGATCCGTCTTCAACCTTAGCTGCAATGGCCTGAAATACCGGTTTCACTTCGGGCCAGGCTGCTTTTGATCCTCCGGGCATGATAGAGGGACCCAGGAGGGCTCCTTCTTCACCACCCGAAACCCCTGTCCCGATATACAGCAGGCCCTTGCTTTCGACATAGGCCGTCCTGCGGTTGGTATCGGGAAAATGTGTGTTCCCGCCATCAATAATGATGTCACCCTTTTCAAGATATGGGATAAGGGTATCAATGAGTTCGTCGACAGCCGTACCGGCCTTTACCATAAGCATTATCTTCCTCGGTCTTTTGAGTGAGGAAACCAGCTCTTCGATGGAATGCGCTCCCCTGATCCTTTTACCGCTTCCTCTTCCGGCCAGAAAATCATCAACTTTCCGGATCGAGCGATTAAAAACAGTAACCTGGAAGCCTTTGCTTTCCATGTTTAATACCAGATTCTCTCCCATCACAGCCAGTCCAATAAGTCCAATGTCTGATAAGTTATTCATAATTAGTTGGTTAGATATTATTATTATTTATTATTCTTTGCTTTACAGATTAAAATCAGGAGTCTGGAAGAAAGGTCATAAAAAATAATCAAGACATTCCTTTATGCCGGATAAAAGGTTGTGAATCCTGATTTCATCCCGACAGTTTATCAAGTGAGGCCCATAAACCGATGGCCGGGTTGGAAATATAGTATATCTTCTCACCATCAGGCATGGTATTGAAACCATCTGTCATCTTTTCAGGATCATATTTTTTCATGACCTCCCCGATAGGAGCATATCTGAAATTGACGGATTCAATCTCCTCCCTGCTGAGGTGTCCGGGAGCATAGGTGATTGAGAATCTGCCCTCGCTGCTGCCATGAATGAAATGGGCTGCCGCACTCAGGTTATTTCTCAGTTCAGCTTCTTCATTTACGAACTTAAGAGTTGCAGGAGTGCCATGATACCCGTATTTCCTTATAAGCCTGTCAATCTCCCTGTCTTCCCCGAATTCCTTCAGGCCCGGAGCTATGACAACTATCTCACCTTTGTCGGCCATGGCCATCCTGGTACGATAGATACTTTTATTTCCGAGCCAGGTACTTTTGAATTCAGCAGGATCGAGAAAGACAACTACCTTGTCAAGGGGTTTGTCAAGAACCGTGAAATTAACCTTCACAGACAGTTCTGCTGCCCTGAGGAAGGCTTCTTCGTCGTCTCCTATAAAAAGGCCCCTCATCACAAGGTCGCCGGTTTCGTTTCTTCCTATGACGGTAAGAATATAAACAACCGGCAGGTGTGGAATGAAATTATGCGATGCGTAGTTGAGCAGTCTTCGTACAGGAGTATCAGTCTTGCCCATCATCTTTTCCATGCCATACACGGCTCCGATGAAGTGGCTTTTGTTGATACCTTCCGATCCGCCTGTCCCGACAAAAAGATTCTTGTTATAGTTGGCCATTCCAATGACTTCGTGGGGGACAACCTGACCTATCGAGAGTATCAGGTCGTGACCTCCGCCGGCGACCAGTTTGTTCAGCTGCGCCGGCCATGAATAACCCAGGGCACCCCCGGTAATCCCGCTTACATATTCCCCCGGAACATTCCCGACAGTCACCACATCGTTTCTCCAGTCGTGTACCTTGAAAAGAGACTGCGGGATATCCCCGAACATCTCTTCAATCTGATGGCCTGTCATCGGAACATGAGTTCCAAGTGCAGGGAGGATATCCCTTAGATTTCTGCCATAGTATTTATAAATCAGATTGGTAATATCGCCCGCTCCTGAGTGTATCCTTGTCTGATCAGGAGGGATGGCAAGAACCTTCTTCTTTCCACCCAGCTTTTCAAGAGCAGAAAAAATGGCATGTTCCAGTTCACCGGGTGTTATAATTGTATTTTCGGAACCTGATTGATAATATATCATATCATTCTTACTGGTAAAAGTATTTAACTCCGGAACATAATATGGTCATACAATGACTAAACACCGCTATAGGCGCTGAAACCGCCATCGACAGGTATGACTACTCCGGTAACGAACCTCGATAGGTCTGAAACAAGGTACAGAAGTGTCCCGGTGAGTTCTTCGGGTGTTCCATATCGCTCCATAGGTGTACTGTTGATTATCTTCCTGGCTCTCGGGGTGGGTTCTCCGGATTTCTCATCTATAAGAAGGAAACGGTTCTGGTTTGATATGAGGAAGCCCGGGGCAATGGCATTTACCCTGATGCCCGTTTTTGCGAAATGCACCGACAGCCATTGGGTGAAATTGTTGACGGCCGCTTTCGCTGCTGAATAGGCAGCAATTTTTGTAAGGGGTCTGTAGGAGTTCATTGATGAAATGTTGACTATTACTCCCGATTTGCTGTCTATCATATCTGTGGCAAAAACCATGGTGGGGATAAGGGTGCCCTTGAAATTCAGATCAAAAACCTTGTCAAATCCTTCTGTCTGAAGGCCAAAGAATGTATCCTCAGGTTTTTCTCCTTCTTCACCTGTCATCTTTTCAACTTTTGTTGTCGCTTCAGGAGAGTTCCCTCCGGCACCGTTAATAAGAATATTGATGGCGCCAAGCCTGCTGTTTATTTCTTTTTTTGCTTCCTGAAGAGAATTCCTGTCAAGAACATTGGCAGGAATCCCTATGGAAGTGACTCCTGTCTCACGGGTTATTGATTCAGCAACATTCTCAGCTGTTTCCCTTTTACGGCCGAGAATGGCAGTCTTCACTCCCTGGAAAGCCAGTGCCCTGGCCATCTCTGAACAGATAAGACCGGTACCTCCCGTCACAACAGCAACCTTGTCTTTCAAATTAAATTCGTTCATTTCCTGTATTTTATTGAGTCGTGGTTTGTCATCATATTTTTTCCTCCGGCAACTGGTTGTATCAGTCCGGCAGAAGGTCTGTCTCTCATAAGACTATTCGCCGAAACCGAAATATTCCTTTGCATTGCGGTAGGAGATACCCTCTATTATCGGCTTGACTATTTCATCATCAGGTGGTATAGTACCTTTTTCAATCTCTTCGCCAATAAAATTGCAGAGAATTCTCCTGAAGTATTCATGTCTGGGATAGGACAGGAAACTTCTGGAATCGGTCACCATCCCAACGAACCTTCTCAGCAGTCCAAGGGCAGCAAGGTCCCTGAGATGTTTTTCCATACCGGTTTTCTGATCGAGGAACCACCATGCTGCACCATACTGAACCCTGGCGGCAGAGGAGCCATCATTGAAGTTACCTGCCATGGTTATCATCATCTCATTATCTGCCGGGTTAAGGTTGTAAAGGATTGAGCGGGCCAGTTGGTCGGTGTCGTCGAGTGTTGCAAGGAACCTCGACATCCTGATTGCGTCCTGTGGAACCCCTATCGAATCCCAGCCTGTATCGGGTCCCAGCTTTCTGAACATCCTGAAGTTGTTGTTCCTCAATGCCCCAACATGGAACTGCTGCGTCCACCCCCTGAGATGGTTAAGCCTGCAGACTCCGAGCATGGCGGCGCAGACGTATTTTTCATTTTCCTCCGGTGATATTGCAATTCCTTCAAGAAGCTTCCTGAAAATGCTCTTTATCTCTCCGGCTGTAAATGTTGAATAGTAGAACCTGTCGAGACCGTGATCAGACAGCCGGCAGCCGTTGTCATGGAAGAACCGGTGCCTGTTATCCATTGCCTCCATAAGCGATTCGAAATCCTTTATCTCCACGCCTGATACAGCTGAGAGTTTTTCAATATATGTCCTGAATTTTGCAGGATCTTCGGTTTTAATAATATTATCGGGACGGAAAGTCGGAAGTACTTTGGTAGCGAAAGCGTTTCTGAGCGCACGATGATGAGCCAGGTCATCTGCCGGGTCATCAGTGGTGCAGACTGTTTCAACATTCATCCTGCCCAGCAGGGATCTGATACTAAATTCCTTGGATCTCAGCATTGAAGATGCCTTTTCGTAGATGTCTCCGGCAGTTGAAGGCGACAGCAGGTCGAAAATACCGAAATACCTTGCCAGCTCAAGATGGGTCCAGTGATAAAGAGGATTCCCGGCTGTGCTGGGAACAGTCTCCGCCCATTTCATGAATTTCTCCCTGTCGGTGGCATCACCGGTGCAGTACTTCTCACTGACACCATTGATCCTCATACCCCTCCACTTATAATGGTCGCCTTCAAGCCAGGCCTGGCTGAGGTTTTCAAACTGACGGTCACTTGCGATCATGGCAGGAGACAGATGGCAGTGGAAATCAATTACAGGCTGATTTTCTGAAAATTGATGGAACAACCTGACAGCTGTCTTATTGCCAAGAAGAAAGTCTTCGTTTATAAAGTGCGCCATGTGAGTACAGTTAATCGGATAATTATTTTATTGAGACGACAAGATACTAAAAAATGTAAAGTTATATGGCAGTTGATTGCCGGCCAAATATTGATCGATTTATGAACAGTCGTTAAGGCCGGAAAAACCTGCTAATGCCTCACAATTTTATTGGGTTTGACAACCAAAGGTTGTACATTTGATTCCTTGGGTTTTTCCAGGTTGAACCACTACATGATTTCACCTGATAAAGATTTTTTCCGGAGAATATTCCGGACATAATTATTACTTATTCATAAAGTTATGAAAGAAGAACTTAGAAATGCAGTACATCCGGATGATTTTAAAAATTACGGAACGGAGAGGATCAGGAAAGAATTTCTGATAGAAAAGATTTTTGAGAAGGATGAGATAATCGTAGTATATTCAATGTACGACCGTTATATGGTCGGAGGAGCTATGCCCGTGACAAGGGCCCTTGAGCTCGAAGCCACCGATGACCTTAAAGCTTCATATTTTCTTGAACGCAGGGAGATGGGCATAATAAATGTCGGGGGACCGGCAGTCATTGAAACGAAGGAATGCAACTACGAGCTTCAATTCAAAGAGGCCCTGTATCTTGGAAAAGAGACGGAGAAAGTTATTTTCAGGTCATCAGATCCTTCAAATCCTGCAAAATTATATTTGAATTCTGCTCCTGCCCATCATAAATATCCTTCGGTGAAGGTAACCCTTAAGCAGGCCGAAGTTGCAGAACTCGGCAGTCCTGAAACTTCCAACCACCGAAGGATCAACAAGCTTCTTATAAACAGCGTACTTCCTACCTGCCAGCTTCAGATGGGAATGACAGAGCTTCTGACAGGAAGCGTTTGGAACACGATGCCCGTTCATACGCATAACAGGAGGATGGAAGCCTACTTCTATTTTGAAGTACCTGAAAAACAAGCAATATGCCATTTTATGGGCGATCCGGATGAGACCCGTCATATATGGATGAAAAATGAACAGGCAGTTCTTTCACCTTCGTGGAGTATCCACAGCGCTGCCGGAACTTCAAATTATACTTTCATATGGGGTATGGCAGGGGAAAACCTCGACTATGGCGACATGGATGTAAGGCAACCGGATACCCTTAAATAAACAACAGGAGATAACGCACCCCTGGAGAGTAATGTTGTCTGTTACTTCTGGTACCGGCAGCCGGACCCTCCTGAAAAGGAAAAATCAGTATGTACTTTAATAAAAAGTAATGAAGGAATTATTTGATCTTACAGGAAAAGTAACCCTGGTGACAGGGGGGACACACGGAATAGGACTTGCTTCTGCCTTGCTTCTGGCCAGGGCTGGCGCACGTGTTTGTGTCAATGATATTGACGATTCAAAACTGCGGTCATGCAGCGAAATATTTAAGGCATCCGGATTGGAGGTCTTCACACTTGAATTCAATGTAACCGATGAAAATGATGTCGACAGGGGGATAAGCCTTATTGAAAAGAAGATAGGTCCGGTAGATATACTTGTTAATAACGCAGGTATAATAAAAAGGGTTCCCATCCTGGATATGAAAATTGAAGACTACAGGCAGGTTATTGATGTCGATCTGGTAGCTCCCCTGATCGTCTCCAAAAGAGTCGCTCCCGGGATGATTGCTTCAGGGGGAGGTAAGATTATAAACATGTGTTCAATGATGAGTGAGTATGGAAGGAACAGTGTTTCGGCCTATGCTTCCGCAAAGGGAGGGCTGAAGCTTCTTACCCGTAATATGACATGTGAATGGGCCAGGTACAATATCCAGATCAATGGTGTCGGACCTGGTTATATAGCAACATCACAGACCGCACCCATTAGGGAAAACGGGCATCCTTTCAATGATCTTGTCATGACCCGTACTCCGGCAGGCCGGTGGGGTGAACCGGAAGACGTTGCCAATGCTGTCCTGTTCCTGGCATCTCCGGCTAGTAATTTTGTTAACGGGCATATTCTTTATGTCGATGGGGGGATCCTGGCAAACTTCGGGTATGTAAAAGGCGAAAACGAAATCGCTTAAGGTCTCTTATAGTCTCTTAGAATGTGGCTTAAAACACAGCGGAACTAAGGTTATTTGTTCTTCCTGCTGATTAACTCTTTTGCCCTACTTCATCCACGGCTTCGTGGCTCTCTGTCTCATCCGGTTCCGGCCTGGCATACAGGTCGTCAACGCTGATACTGTCGTTATTATCCGGAGAGGTTTTTTCTTCAGCGATCGCCATACTTTGTTCCCCGGCAAGGGCATTGAAGTAAAGGATGACGGCAAAAATGGAGAACAACGGGAAGGTCAGGGCATTTACACAAGCCGAAAGAATAAGGTATAATGGATTTTTTGCCAGGTCCGTGACGGAAGTACTGATTTCCGGATTTGCCAGGATCTTAAGAAAACTCCCCGAAAAAGGCAGCAACACCAGTCCCGACAATATAACTGAAACCACCACGAGCATTACCAGAAATACTGTCGTCCATCCGAAGTTGGCCCAGAATTTTCTGTGAGACAGAACAAGAGATCTGCTGATGGCATTGCCTATATGCGGACCCTCGACAAGAAGAACCGGCAGAATGAAGAAATAAATCATGGCAAGGTATAGAACAGCAAAAAAGATACCGATGACTATTGCCAGGACCCCGATAGCAAGTACAAATGACCCGGCAAATAAAAACAATACCATTATTATGAGATAAGGTATGAAATATCTGAGAGACCTGACAGTACTGCCGAAAATGTTTAATCCCGGATCAAGGGGCCTGTAAATGACATAGTAGTGTATTATTGTTGTGAACAGGAGACTTACAAGGCAGATAATCACCATAGGACCTATATACATCCGGAGTTTTTCAACCATCTCTTCAGGATCTGTGATGGACTGCAGCTCTCCCATGTCTATTGTTCCTGATATGTATTGTATAATCAGCGACATGACGATAGAAACTATAAACAGGACAGGGAAATATCTTTTATAGAAACTGAACATTGAAGACATTGCGCTGTCGATATTATAGATCCTGTACAGGGGATGGCTGCTGAGATTATCCATGGAATTGTCTTTTGAAATGGTTCCCAAAATTATAAAAATTAGCACAGAAGCAAAGTTCTGTTCATGATATTAAACCGACTGCAACCCGGAAATACTATTTACCCTTTCTCCACTCCCTTAATACATTTGAAAAAGGAAAGAGCGTGCTTCTTCTTCTTGGATTGAATATTCCCTCATTGACCTCCTTGACATCCTCTACCGTAAAGAATGCTTTAGGGTTGTAACTCTTTATCAGATCCAGAACTTTTTCGAGTTCCTGCCTGTGAACAATTGTATATACAAGAAAAACCTTTTCCTTGGCACCCTGGGCAAGGACCGAGGTGGCTCCAAATCCTGAGCCGTTAAGCATCTTTACCAGTTCGGGTCCCCTGTCGTCGGAGAAAACCCGTATCATCTGGATTCCCATTGCCAGTTTCTCCT
Source organism: uncultured Rikenellaceae bacterium (assembly GCA_964494045.1). Taxonomy (GTDB): domain Bacteria; phylum Bacteroidota; class Bacteroidia; order Bacteroidales; family VadinHA17; genus LD21. The sequence goes on along the minus strand of CAZBQM010000067.1, from coordinate 80 downwards.
CTATTATCATTCCTACGAAATTACCTGTGGCAAATCCTGCAGCATATGCAACATAGTTGACATAGTTGTCGAGGTTCTGC
>CAZBQM010000066.1:0-13560 GCA_964494045.1 uncultured Rikenellaceae bacterium | reverse complement strand
GTTATTTTAAGCTTAACATAGCGAAATTTTCTACAATGCCATTGACAATAAGTGCGTTGGGCTATTACTCGGCTACAATTGATAATTTATCATCGGACAGACAAATATTAGTTGAACTTGACCGGAAACTGATTGAGTTAAAGGAGGTGCAGATTAATGCAAGAGAGAAACGAAGAATACGAAAGGAGAATCTCAGACTTTTCATGAAAGCATTTCTTGGCAGCGGGATAAATGCCAGGAATTGCAGGATTCTTAATGAAGGGGATATCAGGTTTAGTTCAAGTGCTGACAATGATACTTTGAAGGCTTACGCGCTGAATCCGATTCTGATCGATAACAGTTACCTGGGTTTCAGGCTGACCTATTCTCTTGATCAGTTTGTCCTTAATAAAAAGGACAATTATGTAGCCTATATCGGAAATGTGCTGTTTAAAGACAACATTGATTCAAAAAATGATAAGACCCGGAAATATGAAAAAAGAAGGTTGAAGACATACCTGGGATCTAAAATGCATCTATTCAGATCACTCTGGGAAAACAAACCTGAAGCTGCCGGATTTGTTATCACAGATAAATTAAATTCTGAGCTTACATGCAAAAATCTTGTATCTGAACCTGATAGCGGGGAAGCAAAACTAAAGTATTTCAGATATCCGGAAGAATTGAATTTGACTTATTTGCCTGGCCGGGAAAAAAGCTCTCTTCATTTTCTGAATGGGGATGTCGGTTTTGACAGACACGGATATTTTTACCCTTTTTCATTAATGTGGGAAGGAGAAATGTCAAAAGAGCGTATCCCGGATTGGCTGCCATATGAATATTCTATGCAAATCATTGACGATAACAATATTATTAGCGGAACCGTCAGGGACAAAAATACTGATAAACCAATTGAAGGTGCATACATTTACACCGACCATACATTTTCAAGTACCAGGTCGGATAGAAATGGAAATTTTGAATTTGATAATACAAAGTTTTCCTCCATTCCACTTACAATAAGCTCCTCAGGATACTACTCAGTTACCCTGCCTGATTTATCAATGGTCGATAGTATAGAGGCATTTCTTGTTCCAAAGGATCTGATCACAGATAAGCAAGAGTTGGCAGGAGAGGCAGATAAAAGACTAAGACAGAAAAATCTGGAAATTTTCTCGGGTTCTTTACTCGGCGTGACCAGCAACGCCCCTGACTGTGAGATACTAAATAAGAATGACATAATTTTTAATGGTAGTTCTGATAGTGATACACTGGAAGCAGTGTCTTCCATTCCTCTGTTAATCAGCAACAAATCATTGGGATATAATATTGTTTACTTTCTTGACGATTTTCAGTTTATTAAAACAGCCAATACTGTTTCCCTAAATGGTAAAGGGTTTTTTAGCGGGGAGATTTCTGATAAAAATATCTCCCAGTATGAGAGAAAAAGAAAGATGGCTTATCTGGGTTCAAAGATGCAGTTTGTCAGATCACTCTGGGATAGCTCACTTGATTCCACAGGATTTGGTGTTCAGGATTCATCAGGATCTGATGCGGATATCAATCATCTTATTATTCAAACGGATAACCCCGCGACAGGAACTCAAATAAAATATCTGAGAAATACGGATAGCCTGTCTGTTATCTATCTGCCCGATTCAAGGAGGAGCAGTTTTACAATTCCCGGGGAGTATGTCGGATTCGATAAATCCGGGTTTATTGACCAATCAAATATGATATGGGAGGGGCATTTTTCGTCCGAAGGCCTGGCTGACTGGCTCCCATATGATTATTGATTCTGATATTAGTAAGGACATTTATTATGCACAGGCAGAGTAATTTCGAAATCAATTAAGCAATTTTTGGATTGGTTTAACAATAACGCAAAATGTGATCTGTTGATAAAAGCTGCAATAGCAAATTTCTACACAATGCCCCCTGCCGTCTCTTTATAGGTGCCGGCAAAAGCCTCAGCAAAACGTCGTAATATAATTGCAGTAATTTTTCTATATTGCAGAAGGTTATATTATACCTTCCTTTTATCGACATATACCATGGAACATATTGTCACCCGAACCTTTGATCTGCTCGACAGGTACAGGGACCGGTTTGTCAAGGATGACGTCCTCTGCTTCAAGCAGAAAGGCGTCTGGAGAAGATTCAGCACTGAAGAATACATCGAATACTCAACAAGTTTCTGCTATGGTCTTTACGAATCGGGCTTCCGCAAGGGCGATAAGATAATCACCGTCTCGGCCAACAGGCCGGAATGGAACTTCGCAGATATGGGTATGTCAATGATAGGAGTGGTCCACGTGCCTGTCTTCACATCCCTGTCAGCTACCGAATATGAGTATATAATAAGAAACTCAGGGGCCAGGATGATTATCATCTCCGACAGGAAACTCTGCCGTACCCTCCAGCCGGCCCTGGCCGCCACAGCCGGCTTATGCCCGGCATTCACCTTCGATGAAATAGAAGGCATGACCAACTGGCAGGAAATCATCGGGAAAGGCAGAAGCGCTACTGAAAAGACAAAACAGGATGTTGCAGAGATTAAGAATCTCATAGATCCCAATGACTTTGCCACCCTCATCTATACATCAGGGACAACCGGCATCCCCAAAGGGGTGATGCTGTCGCACAGGAATATGGTAAGCAACTTCATATCGGCAGCCTCGGTGTTCAATCTTAAGCCAGACGACAAGTTTCTGAGTATTCTGCCTCTGTGCCATGTTGGCGGCCGGCTTGGCAACTATCAGACACAATACAGCGGGGCAAGCATTTACTATGCCGAGAACATGGGCGCCATCGCTGCAAACATTAAGGAGGTACGCCCCGACGGCTTCGATGCCGTGCCCCGCGTGATGGAGAAATTCTATGATGTCATTGTCTCCAAAGGCAAAAACCTCAAAGGCCTAAAGAAAGCCCTCTTCTTCTGGGCTGTGAACCTGGGCCTCAGGTATCAGCCATTTGGCGAAAACGGCTGGCTCTATGAGAAGAAGCTGGGTCTGGCTGATAAACTGATATTCAGCAAATGGCGGGAGGCACTCGGCGGAAACGTCCGCATCGTCGGCTGCGGCGGAGCATGCCTTCAGCCACGACTCGAACGGGTCTTCTGGGCTGCAGGAATAAAGGTTGTTAATATGTACGGCCTCTCGGAGACCTCCCCCATAATCACAATCAACAGAACCGAAAAGGGAAAAGTGAAGCTGGGGTCAGTCGGAATGACAATCGAGGGTGTTGAGGTAAAAATCTCCGATGACGGCGAGATACTCTGCAAAGGTCCCAACGTCATGCTGGGCTATTACAATGATCCCGAACTCACAAAATCGGTCTTCGACGATGAAGGCTGGTTCCACACCGGCGACATGGGTTACCTCGAGGATGGCAGGTTCCTGATGGTCACTGACAGAAAGAAGGAGATATTCAAACTCTCCAACGGTAAGTTTGTCGCCCCCCAGATAGTTGAGAACATATTCAGGGAGTCACCCATAATTGACCAGATTATGGTCATTGGCGAACATGAGAAGTTTGCCAGCGCCATCATCTCACCCAACTTCAAATACTTTGAGGACTGGAAGGTGGCAAAAAAGGTCTTTTATTCAAATAATGACGAGTTGATAACCCTACCGGAGGTGCTGTTATTCTTTACCTCAGAGGTAAACAAACTGAATATGCGCCTTAGCCCGCCTGAGCGGATAAACAGGTTCAGACTCGTTAAGGAAGAGTGGAGTCCTGCCACAGGCGAGCTTTCGGCTACACTCAAACTTCGCAGGAAGTTCATCAGTGAAAAATACAGCGATGTAGTGGAACAGGTTTACAATAAATAGTATATCAGCTACTTAAAACTGCCTATATGAAATTAGTCAGGGTAACAGACAGGAAGACGGAGAGAATGTTCCTCGACACCGCCAGGGTCATCTATAAGAACGATGATACCTGGGTTTGTCCTCTCGACAAACACATAAAGGGAGTCTTCGACCCTAAGGTCAACCCTTACTATAAGCACGGTACCGCAGAGCGATGGGTTCTCAAAAGTGAGGATGGCATCCTCCTGGGGCGCATCGCAGCTTTTATCGACTATAATCTGGCAAATACATACGATCAGCCTACCGGCGGCACAGGATTCTTTGAGTGCATCGATGACGACAAGGCCGCTGAAATGCTCTTCAATGCAGCCCGGGAATGGCTCAGGGAGAAGGGGATGGAGGCTATGGACGGACCTGTAAACTTCGGCGAGACTGATAAATACTGGGGACTACTTGTTGAGGGATTCACGCACCCATCATTCGAGATAGCCTATAACCCTCCGTACTATCAGGGACTATTTGAGAGATACGGCTTCCAGACATATTTCAGGCAGGAGGGATTTCACTATGACCTTGCCAAACCGCTTGATGAGAGATTTCGCAAGATAGCTGAGTGGGTGGCCAACAAGCCCGGGTATGAGTTCAGACATTTCACCTGGAAGGAGCAGGATAAGTATGTGGCAGACTTCGCGGAGGTTTTCAACGAAGCATGGGCATCGTTCAAAGCCAACTTCGAACCTCTCGAGCCCGATTATATAAGGAGCGTGCTTAATAAGGCAAAGGTGATCCTTGACGAGGAATTCATCTGGCTGGCCTATTTCGAAGGTAAACCGATAGCAATTTATCTCCAGTTTCCCGATCTTAATCAGATACTAAAACACCTGAACGGGAAGCTCGATCCGTTGTCACTTATCAAGTTCCTCTGGCTGAAGAAGAGAAACACAATGACAAGGGCAAGGGGCATGCTGATGGGCGTCATTCCCAAATTCCAGAAACTGGGAATTGAGTCGGCCTTTATCCTCAAGTTGAGGGAAGCAATTGAGCATAAGCCTCATTATAAGGAGGTCGAATTTTCATGGGTGGGCGATTTCAATCCCCGGATGCGGAAGATATTCATATCAGTGGGAGCTGTCTCGGTGAAACACTATATCACATACCGCTACCTTTTTGACAGGACCAGAGAGTTCAGGCGTTTGCCAATACCGGATGTAAAATGAAACATTCAGGGTCACAATTATCTATTCAATTTCAAAACCTGATTCATTGATGTTCAGTAGTGCAATAATGCATTATTGCAATAATGCATTATTGCACTACTTTGTAGAATAAACAAATCAACAGATGGACTACGATATAGTCATAATCGGCGCAGGGTTGGGTGGCCTGACAGCAGGAGCAAAGCTGGCCCGCGAGGGAATGAAGGTGCTGGTAATTGAACAGCATAACCGCCCCGGCGGATGCGCCACCACCTTCAGACGCGGACCCTTCACCCTCGAGGTGGGGCTCCATGAGATGGACGGCCCCGGCGGTCGCGACATGAAAAACAGGATCTTCAGCGAGCTTGATGTGACAGGCAAGGTAGAGTTTCTGACCGTACCTGAATTCTACAGGTTCATCAGGGGAGACCTTGCAGTGACAGTGCCCCATGACCCGCAGGTGGCAGCAGCACGACTTGCGGAAATGTTCCCGGATGAAAAGGAGGGAATTACCAGGTACTTTGATCAGCTGCTGACACCCAAAAAGAGGACTGCAGCTGACAGCGGACCGGACATCAGCGTTGGTACCTTCCTCGACTCTGTTATCAGAAATGAGGACCTGAAGCTTATCCTGCTGGGCAACCTCGGGTACTTTCATGATGATCCCTACTCGCTCTCACTGGCGTACTACTCCCTTGCCGAGGGCAGCTATTATGCCAACGGAGCCAGCTTCATCAGAGGGGGCTCACAGAGACTTTCTGATCACCTGTCAGCTTTTATCACCTCACATGGAGGACAGGTGTTGCTGAACCATCTTGTAACAGGGGTTACTGTCAAGGATGGGCGGGCGACGGGCGTTACATACAGGAAAAGGAATGATCCGAAGCAGAACAGTGTTGAGGTCACAGCCGATGAGATAGTGGTGAACAGTGCCATACCTGCCCTCGTTGATCTCCTTCCGCCGGAGATAGGCGCACAGTTGAAGGATGAGTGCATGGGGCTGAATACGGGAGCTTCATTGCTGACTGTCTATTTCGGGTTCGACAGGCCCGTGAAGGAGCTGGGGCATAAATATTATTCAACATTCATCTATGACAACACAGTCAGGTCGCAGGCTGACATTGCATCAAATAACAGGGACGACTTCGCCAGACGGAGCTTCACTTTTGTAGATTACGGGCAACTTGATTCAGGACTGGCACCAGAGGGTAAGTCAGTGGGGGCGGTGTGTTGCATTGATTACCTGGATGACTGGGAGAATCTATCGAAAGAGGAGTATGGGCGCAGGAAGGAATATGTTGCACAGACCTTCATCAGAAGGCTTGACAGTTTAATTCCGGGATTTGAAGATACTGTAGGCTATTACGAAGTAGGCACTCCGCTAACAGTAAAACGTTATACATTGAACCCTGGCGGTGCTGTTTACGGTTTTGCGCAAAATCCCGGCAGGAAGGTGCCCGATTCATTCAAGCCGGTTGAGAATCTTCATTTTGCTTCCGCCTGGGGCCGGTCCGGCGGCGGTTTCTCCGGCGCCATCTGCGGAGGCTACTTCTGTGCATTTAACATCCTGAGGAAGAAAGCCAGGAAGCTGTAGTAGTGCAATAATGCATTATTGCAATAATGCATTATTGCACTACAGCATTATTGCATCAATGCATAGAAAACTGCTCTATGAATTCACCTGCTTCGTTATATTTTTTGTACAGAGCGGCATAGTCTTTTGCATGGGCCGGCACAGGTTTGTATTCGGTCTCAAAACCGTTGCCCATAGCCTTCTGTGCGGCCAGCACGGTTGGGTATAAACCTGCCATTGTGGCTGCAGCCATTGCAGATCCGAGTGCACATGCCTGTTCACTTCTGGCAACCAGGATAGGCATATTTAATACGTCAGCCACCACCTGCATGATGAAGGGTGATTTTTTAGCAACTCCGCCCAGGGCAATGATGCCGTCAATCCTGACTCCCTCGCTGATGAAACGGTCAACGATCTTCTTGGCTCCAAAGGCTGTGGCCTCAACCAATGCTCTGAAAATACGCGGTGCATCAGAGCCCAGGTTCAGTCCCATGATAGCCCCCTTCAGCAATTGGTTTGCATCGGGAGTACGGCGGCCGTTCATCCAGTCGAGCGCCACAATACCTGAATCGCTGATGGGTATTTCAGCAGCCTGACGGCTGAGTTCAGGGATGATCTTATCTCCGATTTCACTTATGAGTTTCTCACGTGTAGCGGCATCAACCAGGGTAGTATTGCCAAGGATTTCCTCAGCCGGCCAGAGCAACAGTTTCCGGAACCAGGCATAGATATCACCAAAGGCAGATTGTCCTGCCTCCATACCAAGCATCCCCGGTACGATAGAGCCATCCACCTGGCCGCATATACCCCTGATAAGTTTTCCTTTCATCTCATCCATGGGGGCAATGAGCATGTCACAGGTAGAGGTTCCCATAACCTTGCTCAGATAGTAAGGTTTGATTTCTCCTCCAACAGCACCAAGGTGGGCATCAAAAGATCCTGCACCAACAGCAACAGATTCGCTCAGACCCAGTCTGGAAGCCCATTCTTTTGTAAGATTTCCGACCTTCACCTCACAGGTGTATGTGTCATGATAAAGTCTTTCGCGTAATCCTTTAAGCAGCGGATCCAGCTTAACCAGGAATTCTTCAGAAGGCAGGCCGTTAAAATCTTCGTGCCACATGGCCTTATGACCTGCTGCACAACGACTGCGCTTCATGGTGAGGGGATCAGTATGGCCGGTCATTATAGCCGGAATCCAATCGCAATGCTCAACCCATGAGAATGCGGCGTTACGAACCTTATCGTCCACGCGCAATACATGGAGAACCTTCGACCAGAACCATTCTGATGAATAGATACCCCCTTCAAATTTTGTATAGTCAACTCCACCCCATGATTTTGCTAGGCGATTCACTTCTTCAGCTTCCTGAGTGGCCGTATGATCCTTCCAAAGCACAAACATGGCATTGGGATTCTCTTCGAAACCGGGCAGCATTGATAAAGGAGTTCCATCCTTGTCCACTGCTATCGGTGTTGAACCCGTCGTATCAACGGATATAGCAACAACACCTGCAGCTACTGCAGGGGAAGATTTGGCAAGAGCATTTTTGATTGTAGTTTCCAGCCCTTCAATATAATCAAGGGGATGCTGACGGAACTGATTCCGATTGGGATCACAATACTTTCCCTCTTTCCAACGAGGATAATAAAACACATCGCTGGCTATTTCTTTCCCATTCCGGGCATCCACGATGATGGACCTTACTGAATCGGTCCCATAATCAACTCCTATGACGTATTTTGACATTTTCTTAAATTTTTTATGTTAGACCACAGGCACCTGATTCATAAGGTGCCTGTGGAAAATATATTACCAGAAATAAATATAGAATGCAACACAGAACGCTACCACACCACACGAAGCAATAACATCCCACTTGTTCCAACTCTGTTTGATGAGTGCCTTATAGTCGCTGGTGAAAGTCACAAACTCAACCTGTTTTTCAGTCGGTTTCGCAGTAAAGAATGATACTACAACCATAAACAACATGATGAAGACAAGCAGCCAGATCTCAAAGATAAGCCAGTTGGTATGCCAGAACCATGTGGTGGAATCCCAGAACCAGCCTGTCATTACGTCCTGGCCGGTATTTGTAAAGATGTTGGTCAGAAGGCGTACCATACCAACCAGGAAGCCTACTATCAGACCCCATTCACCTGCCTTTGGCGTAATTCTCTTCGAGAAAATACCCAGCACGAATACTGCAACCATTGCAGGAGCAAGCAGGGACTGGATGCCCTGCAGATAGGAGTACAGACTTCCGAGACTCATCATAACAGGTATCCAGATAATACCAAGTAATACTACAACAACAGTTGCGATACGGCCTACCAAAACATATCTGGCCTCGGTTCTGCCTTTGAACAGTGGTTTATAAAAGTCTTCTGTATACAGGGTAGCACATGAGTTGAAGAATGCTGCCAGAGAGGCAACAAGAGCTGAGATAAAACCGATGGTTACAATACCTTTCACACCTGCAGGCAATACAAACTTAACCATTGAGCCAAAGGCTGTATCGGGGTTATTGAGGGTAAAGCCGCTACCGGGACGTGCTGCCAGTGCGGCGGCTATCATACCGGGTATCAGGAACATAAATACAGGTAATAATTTGAAATAACCGGCAGCGATGGTGCCTCTGCGTGCACGTTTCATTACTGCATCATTAGGCTCACCCTTTTTCTGTCCAAGAACACGCTGAACGATATGCTGGTCGGTAGCCCAATACCAGAAGCCAATAATTGTTGCTCCTATAAAAACCCAGAAACCGGGATACTCGTCATACAGAGGATCGCCGGTTTCAAAGTGGAACATGTGGTTTGTACCGTATGCAACACCGTCTGCGCCCACGCCAAGTGTCCTGGAATAGTCAATCATTGCATTCCAGCCGTTAGCGATACTGCCGTCTCCGAGTGTTGACAAGCCTAAGAAAAGTACCAGGAATGAACCAATGATAAGTATAGGTGTTTGAATGGCCGATAAGGTCATAACACCTTTCATGCCTCCAGCAATGGTAAAGATACCGGTCAGAACGATCAGGCCGATAGCGCCGTACCAGAATGGCAAGCCAAGAAGACTTTCCATGAAGATACCGCCAGTAAAGGCTGTTACGCTTACTTTAGTAAGTATATATGCGATAAGAGTAATGATAGAAAGCCAGGAACCAGTACGGGGTGTATAGCGGTTTTTCAGAAAATCGGGCATTGTGATGATTTTTCCCAACTTATCGTTCATCAATTGGTAGAACGGGACAAAGAGCCAACCCAGGATAAGTATCATCCATCCCTGCATTTCCCAGTGCGCCATACCTACACCTGCTTTTGCACCTGTTCCGGCAAGCCCTACAAGGTGTTCAGAGCCAATGTTTGCGGCAAAAATTGCGGCTCCAATAATATACCACGGTTCGCCTTTACCAAAGAGGTAGTCTTCGCTGTCGGCACCTTGTTGCATACGTTTGTGCTTTTGTATCGAATGCCATACGGCCCATACTACAGCTAAAATCCCAACTGCCATAATTGTCCAGTCGAGCCAAATAAATTCCTGAGAGTTCCAATTCATCGATTTAAGCGTATTAGGTTATTTAATAATTGTTTAATATAATCCGGTCATCGTAAACATTCTGCTAAAGTTTCGAAAGATACAAAAACCCAAACAAACCCTGAATCATCTGATCCTGTATTTTCTGGTAAGTAATTGCCATCCTGCCCAGTGGTGGCGGCGATGTGAAAAACAGAAAAAGTACGATCCAATCAGGTGTTGCATATATTCAATATGTTCTTTAATTAAAGAATGCTATATTAATATTTTTTACTCATAATATAAAACCTCAGAAATAGTCCGGCCTTGTTTTTTTCAGTTTAAATGACGGTGCCAGTCTGGTCTTTTCATTGGAGTCATCTGCATATTTATAAAAAAGGCCCCTTTTTTTGAGTCGGACTTATCTTTCACCGCTGTTCTTCGAAGAAAACCCGGGGAAAGGATTTTTTCCATAAATATCAGGATGGTCAGACCGGAGCTTACTCAAACTTAAAAAGTATTTTTTACAATTAAAAGTATTCCATAAGAATAGCTAATTATTTCTCCGGACCAGGATTCCTGGTCCGGGAAAAAACCGGCTGTTTGCCAAGTTATTATACTAATGGTTCAACCGGAATGCAAGTCAGAACTGTGTATAAGTACATTTTTCACAATGGCATTTCGTGAACTTCCAGGTTATAAGTCATCTGCACCATTGGAGAACTGCAAAAGAAGTATTGCTTTATGGGCCCTGATTTTCATTAAGGAACAGTTTGTTGCCAGGTATCCCGGCTTTATTGTGAATAAAAAAGCTGCTGAATCATCTGATTTTATTTGAATTTTTTACACCTTCATGACGGAGAACATAAATTCTTTTACTTCCTCATAGATTAGAATTTTTAGATATAAAATAACCGGCAATCATGGACCAGAATCAGATCATTGTTAAAAATGCGCATACCAACAACCTGAGAAATATTGATATCGAAATCCCCAAACACAAACTTGTTGTGTTTACCGGAGTCTCCGGATCAGGGAAATCCTCCCTTCTTTTCGATACCATTTATACCGAGGCACAAAGGCAGCTGATAGAGACCTTCTCAACTTTTGCCCGCACCCGCATGCCCAAACTGTCGCGTCCGGATGTGGATGATATCCTCAATCTGTCAACAGCCATCGTCATTGACCAGAAACGGATGGGCAACAACCTGCGCAGCACTGTTGGGACGGCCACCGAGATAAACACCTACCTGCGCCTTCTGTTTTCGCGTGTCGGCAAGCCTTTCATCGGACCGTCGTTCTATTTCTCGTTCAACCATCCCGAGGGAATGTGCCCGGTCTGCCACGGACTGGGAAAACAGATCAGGGTGGACATTGACATGTTCCTCGACCGTGAGAAATCAATAAGTGAAGGAGCTATCACCCATCCTCATTACAGGCCCGGAGGTTTCCTGTGGAAGGAACTTGTAAGCCTGAACGTGGTGAATGCTGAGAAACCACTGAAAGACTTTTCTGAAGAAGAACTGAATCTACTGCTCTATTCAGAGCCCTTCGCAATAAAAAATGCCAAAGAGAAACTGACATACAACCGCAACTTTAAAGGGATAACCCGGAAACTTGAGAAAGCTGTAACCATCCGGGCCGATGATGAAGCTGATGAAGACGGTAAAAACGCTTACACAAAATACTTCAGATACCAGACGTGTGAGCATTGTAACGGCAGCAGGTTAAACGAAAGGGCCAGAAGCATAAAAGTCAATGGACTTTCTATCGACGAAGTATGCAATCTTGAACTTTTCGATGTACTTCCTTTCCTGATGAACATCAGCGACCCGATATCGAAACCTGTGCTCAGGAAAGCACAGTTCCTGCTTCAGCAACTTATTGAAACAGGCGTAGGTTACCTGTCACTCGACCGTGCCGTTGGTACTCTTTCGGGAGGGGAATCCCAGAGGGTTAAGATGGCAAAGCAACTTGACTGCAACCTGGTCGACATGCTTTATGTACTTGACGAGCCTTCAATCGGATTACACCCGCGCGATACAGAAAACCTTCTCAGGATCCTTAACAGGTTAAAGGACAAGGGTAATTCGGTATTTGTGGTTGAACACGATCCCGATATTATCCGTTCGGCCGAATGGATCGTGGATATGGGTCCGCGTGCAGGCAAACAGGGTGGAAGTATTGTTTACAACGGGATACCTGAAGGACTTGCCACGACAGAAAGTATCACGGGAGCCTACCTTACGAAAAAAGAAAAACCTGTGTTTAACAGGCGAACCACAACTTCATTTTATGAAATCAGGAACGCCACTGCCAACAACCTTAAAGATATCTCAGTGAAGATTCCCAGGGGTGTTCTGACCTGTATAACAGGTGTTGCCGGAAGCGGCAAAAGCAGTCTTATCCACGGTTGTTTTGTAAAACAACATCCCGAAGCCATAGTGATTGACCAGTCGCCTATAGGAAAATCATCGAGGGCTAACGCTGCCACATACATCGGGGTTTTTGACCTTATACGGAAGGAGTTTGCCGCAGCCACTGGTTCTGATGCTTCATTGTTCAGCTTCAACTCGAAAGGAGCCTGTCCGAAATGTAACGGTCAGGGCATGCTCACCTTTGAACTTCATTTTCTCGATTCGGTAAAGACACTCTGTGATGAGTGCGAAGGGAAACGCTATCATGCAGATGTGCTGGAGCTGAAGTACCAGGACAGGAACATTGCTGAAGTTCTGGATATGACAGTGAACCAGGCCTGCGATTTCTTCAGGTCGGAGAAGATAAAGAAGCACCTGGTCCTTTTGCGGGAGGTCGGCCTGGGGTACCTGAAGCTGGGACAATCGCTGAGTTCCCTGTCGGGTGGTGAATCACAAAGGTTGAAGATAGCTACGGAACTTAAGAAGGAAGGCAATATCTACGTCATGGACGAGCCTACCACCGGACTTCACATGTCCGACATCGATAACTTCTACCAGATCATCCGTTCGCTGGTTGCAGGAAACAATACGGTGGTCATAATTGAGCATAACCTTGATATCATAAGATTTGCCGACTGGATAATCGAACTGGGGCCTGAAGGCGGTAAAAAGGGAGGAGAACTGATTTTCGAGGGTGTCCCTGAAGATCTTGTAGGTTGTGAACAGAGTATCACGGGGAAATATCTTAAAAAGGTGATCTGAGTTCCAAGAACGGTCTGATTCAGCACCTGGCGACAGGCACCGGCTCTTCCAAACAAATGGCTTGTTATCCATCTATCAACCATTATCTCTCTTTCAAAGAGCCTCATGCCTCATTACTCACGCCTTTTTCCTGAGTCCCGTGTTATTACATGATTATGCCGCCTGGCATGAGATTCAGTTATGGTTGCCCGATTTAGGTTATTATTCATATTTCAAAAATATTTCCTATCTTTTTATTTCCGTTGCATTTCTTAATCATGGGAAAATTATTCAGGAACAAATATCATATTGGATCTATCAGATA
>CAZBQM010000065.1:10299-13564 GCA_964494045.1 uncultured Rikenellaceae bacterium | reverse complement strand
TTCAAGACCATTACAGTCAGGTCGGGAAGGCTCAACCTCTTCAGGGATTCGTCGGGAAAAAACAATTACCAGGTTACAGCTCCGGCAGTAAAAAAAGACGGAGAACCGGGTTCATCTCTCAACCTCGACCGGATAAACCTTGCAGATGTCTTTGTCACTTATCATGACCTGGATGCCGCACTCATCATAAAGGGAATGTTCAGGGAAGGCAGGATAAAGAGCAGGATCAGCGGCAACAATATTGACTTTGACAGCAATTCGGAAGTCGTCTTTCAGCATTTCCAGACCGGCGGATTTGTATATAAACAGCCTGTTACGGCAACGCTTGAGGTGGGGCTTAACAGGAACGACAAGGGTGTTTTTTTCAAGAAGAGCACCCTGCAGACAGGAAACTGGAAATTCGTGATGAACGGCTTTGTGGCTGCTGATGGCTTCATCGATCTTACAGTCAGTGGTTCAGATATAGATATTGCCCCGATTATTGATTATCTGCCTGATAAATACAGGACCCAGGCAGCAGCATATCAGCCATCGGGCATCTTAAAGGTTGAAAGCAGCTTCAAAGGTGCAACATCCGGACGGAAAAATCCCCACCTCGAAATAGCCTGGTCTGTAAAGGATGCAAATATAGCCCACGGCCGGTCAAAGCTTAAAATTGACAGGTTTGCTTTTGATGGTTCGCTGACAAACGGGCAGTCAAACTGTGCCGAAACAGCCGTCTTAAGCATTAAGAATTTTGCTACCAGGCTGGGATCTGCTGATTATAAAGGGTCCTTAAGCATCTCCAACTTTAAAAACCCAAAGGCTGAACTGACTCTCAGGGGCATTCTGTATCCTTCAGAACTGAAAGACTTCCTTGGTCTGAGGAATGTTGAAAGTGCCGGTGGTTCGGTCGACCTCGACATCAACCTGAGCGGTTCTCCGGGGATAAAAAGCAAATATACCCTTGGCGATTTTCTGGGTGTGGATTCCAGGTCGAAGTTGACATTCAACTCGTTCCGGATGAAATTCAGCGACAGGCCAATTGAAATAGCCGATGCCACGGGAGTTGTCAGCCATACGGTTGTCACATCAGCATCGGATTTCAGCCTGACTCTAAACGGACAGAGGTTCCTTGTAAACACTTCTCTGAGCAATCTCCCCGGATGGCTCTTTGGCCTTCCTGTTACCCTGACCGGTCACTCCTCAATCACAACATCAGGCATGTATCCCGAAAGATTCATCAGCAATTCCCGCCGGAAGACTTCAGATCTTAACCCGAAAACAGCAATAAGGTTTCCCGAAGACATCAATCTGGATACGGATTTCAGAATTGACACCCTGCAGTATAAGAGGTTCAGGGCCGAAAAAATCAGAGGCCATATGTCATTGCAACCCGGGAAAATCATATTCAGCAATCTTGATCTGTTTTCACAGGGAGGAGAGGTATCGGGTGACGCACAGATCCTTGACAACAGTGACAAATCACTGACCTCGCGCGGCACATTCAGCTTTACAGGGATAGACATTAATAAAACCTTTACTACCTTCAATAATTTCGGCCAGTCTTTCATAAAGGCCGGAAACCTTTCAGGCTCACTCTCCGGGACACTCTCACTGCTTCTTCCTACTGATTCGCTTCTCAATGTGGATGTGGGTTCGGTAACAGCCGAAGGCAGGTATGTGCTTACAAACGGGGCTCTTATTGACTTTGATCCGGTAAAAGAGTTATCTTCGTTTATCGAATTGTCGGAACTTGAGAATATAAGATTTGACCGTCTTGAAAATGATTTCTTTATCCGCACAAACTCACTTTATATACCCCAAATGGATGTACGTTCTTCGGCAGTCGATCTGTCGGTGAACGGGCAACATGACTTTAAAAATATCTTTGAATATCATGTGAGCGTAAGGCTCTCCGAGATCCTGAGCAATAAGGCACGGAAAAACAAAAAGCTTGTATCGGAGTTCGGCGAGATCGAGGATGACGGGCTTGGAAGAACTTCGCTTCTGCTTAAGGTCACAGGTAACGGTAAGGACATGAAGGTAAGCTACGACATGAAAGCAGCTGGTAACAAAATAAAGGATGACATCAAAAAGGAAAGACAGAACCTTAAGCAGATCTTCAGTGAGGAATACGGAAGCGGCAGGGATATACCAGGTGATGATGCGGCAGGAGCCACGGAAAAGGAAAAAACAACCAGGCCACGTTTCAGAATAACATGGGAAGGGAATGATACCACGATGACGGAGCCGGAGCCGGAAACTGTACCGGAAGACAGCGAAAACCTGTTTGAAAACCTTTTCAGGAAAAGATGATTTGAGATCAGATAAAAATCAGGCGTTTGAACACGATCAGTAATAAAAGTGCAGGGAAAATATCTTTGTTCCTTTTTGCAGTCCTTCTTGGCCTAGCCTCTCTTATCTATACCCAGGGCCTTGTGAGCACCCTGAAGACAGAAGAAAGGAGAAAGGTGGAGACCTGGGCTGAAGCCATCAGACAGATCAACTCAGCCGATGCAACCCAGAACCTTGAATTTCTTCAGTCGATAATCGAGAATAACAATACAGTACCTGTAATTCTTACAGACGGACACGACAATATAATAGCTGCCAGGAATTTTGAACAGGTAAAGATGGAAGATCCTGGCTATCTGAGAGAACAGCTTGAAGTGATAAGGGAGGACTATGAACCGATCGTCATTGATGTCGGAAGCGGATTCATCAACAGAATCTACTACAGGGACAGCATCATACTTACCAGGCTTATCTGCTATCCCTTCGTTCAGCTTGCCCTGATAATAGTATTCATCATGGTGTCATACATAGCCCTGAGTTCGTCGCGGAAAGCTGAACAGAACAAGCTCTGGGTAGCTATGTCAAAGGAGACGGCTCACCAGCTGGGGACCCCCACATCATCGCTGTCAGGATGGATTGAGATCCTTCAGAACAGGTATCCGGATATTGACATCACGAGGGAACTGGAACTCGATGTCAAACGTCTTGAAAAAGTGACTGAGAGGTTCTCAAGAATAGGATCAAAGCCGGCGTTAAAGCCCGAAAACATTGCAGCCATTCTTATGCGGTCGATGGAATACCTTAAATCAAGAACCTCTTCAAAGGTGAACTTCATCTCTGGCTTCGATCCCGGTAAAGAGGTAATTGTACCAGTCAACCCTGCACTCTTTGAATGGGTGATAGAGAATATCCTCAAGAACGCTATTGACGCCATGGAAGGAAGCGGAGAAATAACCGTCAGGATACTTCCGGGCGAAAAAACAATAAT
>CAZBQM010000065.1:8983-10199 GCA_964494045.1 uncultured Rikenellaceae bacterium | reverse complement strand
GAGTCACTGATGGCCGCTCTGAAGAACGGCGCCGATTCGGTTTATTTCGGGATAGGCCAGCTTAACATGAGGGCCGCATCATCCGTCAACTTCACAGCCGGAGACCTTAAAGACATAGTATCAATATGCCGCGATTATGGCAAGAAAAGTTATCTGACTGTCAATGTTGTTGTTTATGACGATGAGATAAGCCAGATGCACGAGATTGTCGATACTGCGGTTGCAAGTGGCGTATCGGCCATCATAGCCTCCGACCTTTCTGTTATTAATTATGCCTTCAGCTCGGGTGCCGAAGTTCATCTTTCAACCCAGCTCAATATCTCCAATTTTGAGGCCCTCAGGTTTTATTCGAAGTGGGCCGATGTAGTGGTCCTTGCAAGAGAGCTTAATCTCGAACAGGTCAGAAAGATACATGAGAGGATCGAAGGTGAGGATCTAAGGGGTCCGTCAGGAAATCTTCTGAGGATAGAGATGTTTGCTCACGGGGCACTTTGCATGGCCATCTCGGGTAAATGTTACCTGAGCCTTCATGAGAATAACATGTCGGCCAACAGGGGCAAATGTTACCAGACCTGCCGCAAGGCCTGGGTGGTCACTGAAAAGGAATCGGGATATCAGCTGGAGGTTGATAATGAATATATAATGTCGCCGAAAGATCTCTGCACCATAGGCTTTACCGACCGTATGATAGATTCGGGGGTAAGGGTCCTTAAAATTGAAGGGAGGGCACGCTCTCCTGAATATGTGGGTACTGTATGTTCGTGTTACGATGAAGCCGTCACTTCCTTTATTGATGGCACCTATACTCCCGCGAAGATAGAAGGGTGGCGCCAGAGGCTTTCAACTGTGTTCAACAGGGGATTCTGGGATGGTTACTACCTCGGTCAGAGGCTTGGGGAATGGAACAACAGGTACGGATCGTCGGCCACCATGAAGAAAGTCTACCTGGGAAAGGTGACAAACTACTTTACAAGGCTTAAGGTGGCAGAGATAAAACTTGAGAACGGCGACCTCAATACCGGCGATACGATACTTGTAACGGGCCCTACAACGGGAGTTGAGGAAATACATGTCAGCGAGATCCGCGTCGACCTTAAACCGGTTGAAAAAGCTCCAAAAGGGGAGTTTTGCTCAATCCCGTCGGATATATACCTGAGACGCTCCGATAAGGTCTACAAGTGGGTGCCTGCCGAAAGAAGCTGATTACATCATCAGA
>CAZBQM010000065.1:0-8883 GCA_964494045.1 uncultured Rikenellaceae bacterium | reverse complement strand
TGATCTTCATCACACAAGCCCTGAGATCGGATGGGTCATATTGTGAATATTCCTTCATGAGCCTTGGAAGCCTTGTCTCCATGTCCATCATGATTATTATATTCGGGTTTTCCTGGATATTGTCGTAGAAGGCATCGGGCATGAAGACGTTCCCGATATTACGGCTTTCATCCTCAACCCACACCGGTCGCGAAGGATCAGTCTTTTCCCATTCGTCGAAAAGCATGTTGGCAAAGTGCTCGGAAGAAGGTTGTGGTTCCTGTCCCAGGGCCCCGAAAGCTGAACCCTTGTGATTTGCCAGGCCTTCCAGATCTACAACCTGCTGGCCCGACCGTTTAAGATAATTCAGCAGATCCGTCTTTCCGCTGCCGGTGAGTCCGCCAAGAACAAACATCTTCCTGTTAACTGCAAGACTTTCCAGAACATGATGACGGTATGACTTATATCCTCCTTCAAGAATCTCACAATCGATACCTCCCAGCGAAAAGAGCCAGGCCATGGCTTCCGATCTCATTCCTCCACGCCAGCAGTGGACCAGGAGCCTGCCTCCTGCCGATAAGTCAAGTGCTTTTTCAAGCTTCTCAGCCATAGCCGGACCGGTGAGCCTCAGCCCCTCCCTGATAGCATTTATCCTGCCTTCCTTCACATAGATGGTCCCCACCCTCTCCCTTTCCGCATCGGAGAAAAGGGGGATATTGAAGGCCCCCGGGATATGACCCGTCATAAATTCCGAAGGAGTTCTTACATCAACAATGGGGAATGAAGATGACAGCTCAAGAAAGTGCCGTATATCCGTTTTGCCTTTTGTTGCCGCGATCATCTGATGGAACCTGAAGAAATCATTTTTTGAAGTACCTGGCAAAAAGCCGTTTGATATCCTCCATTCTGACAGGCTTGGGAATGAATTCCCTGATACCCGACATCCGGGCTTTACGCTGTGATTCGGGCATATTATCTGCAGTAAAGGCAACTATCAGGTTATTCCGGTTGTGTTCCATGATCTTGCGTGCCGACTCAAAACCATCCATCTTTGGCATAATAAGATCCATGAAGATTAAATCGTATCTCCTGGTTTTTGCCTGGATATACCCTGAGAGCCCGTCATCTGCAAGATCGCATGAATAGCCCATGCTGGCAAGAAGAGAGCTTATAACCTTCTGATTCATCTTGTTGTCCTCAATGACCAAAATGCTGATATCCTTCCTGAGATCCAGGTTATCAATGGAAACGGCTATACTCTCAATATAAGGAAATCCCGACTGTATTGCCTTTATCAGCTCTGCCGAATCAAAGGGCTTGACAATATAATGATCGACACCTGAGGTAATACATTTTACATAGTTGCCTCTCTCGTCATACGAGCTGATCATGATCACAAGAAGCTGTTCCGACAGTCCGCTTTCCCACAGGTTCCGGGCCACTTCAAATCCATCGAAATCCTTGTCATTCATTATTATGATAAGCCTGTATCTCTCCGACTCGATATTAGAAGCTGCTTTAATCTGATTTATTGTCGACTTCTGGAAGGTCGTCACAGAAAGGGTGAGCCCGAGTTTATGCAGCGAATTAAGCACCAGTTCATCCCTGTTTTTGCTGGAGCTTATTACCAGGGTTTTTATCTGATTGAATGACTGTATTTTTTTCGAGTCCAGATCCTTTACCTGGATATCACTCGACCAGGTCACCAGGGTGAACGATACCTTCACTCCATTTTCGCCATCGAGGCCCGAAGGGCTTTCCGCGGTCAGTTCTCCTCCCATAAGTTCAATAAGCTGCCTGGCAAGCACTGTTCCTGACCATGAGCCGGAGTTGCCTGCTACTGGTCCTGGCCTGCTTGAGATGAACTCGCCGAATATCTTCTTAAGGGAAGCCTTATCGTAGTTCCTTCCGGTATCCTTCAATTCGAATTCAAGGATGATAACCCCGTTGTTCTTATCCCTGACCCTGCACGACAACTGTATTTCTCCGGCGGTTGTGTTGCCTATCGAGTAGTTAAGAAGGTTGGTTATTATCTGTCTCAGTCTGAAAGGGTCGCCTATAATATCTTCGGGAACTTCCTCACTTACAGTTGCCGACAGCCTTACCTCCTTATCTTCGAGGTAGGTCGAGGCAAGGTCAATGCAGAAACTGAACTCCTCCCTGAAGTTGAATGGCAACTCATCAAGTATAATCTTCCCGGTTTCGATCCTTGAGAAATCAAGAATATCTGTCACAATGTTCTGAAGCACTTCCGATGAGCGTCTCAGCAGGCTGACCATGTCCTTCATCTCCCCTTTGAGCTCCTGGTGACTCAGAAGGTCAGTAATGCCGATTATGCCGTTCAGCGGTGTTCTTATTTCATAGCTCATCCTTGCAAGAAACTCCGATTTGGCCGTATTTGCTTCAGCCTCCTGTTTTCTTGCCGATTCGAGAGTAGTGACATCTATGAGAAGCTCTATATTTACTTCTTCGCCCTTAAAGTTTACAGGGATGCTGTTGCGGAAGAGAACTACCTCTCCTATTTCCTTTTTCAGAATGATATACTGATCGGGTCTGAAATTGCCTCCCAGGTTCTTCGAGAAATATTCATTGTTTGCTGCCAGGGAGATTTCAGGAAAGAGTTTTCCCTGCATCTCGTCAGGACTTTGATAGGAGTACTGCGAAGCTGCCACCCTGTTGGTCTTTATTATTTCCCTGTTTTTGTTATGGATTATTACACCGACAGGCATCTCTTCAATAAGTTTGAATAGCATCTTTTCGGAGGCGGCAAGTCTTTCAATCTCAGATTTCTGCTTTTCAGAGTATTTCCGGAAGAGTGTTATAATAACCTGAAGTATTGTCAGAGTTAAAACCGCTATCAATAATACATTCAGAGCAATAACCTTCTGGATAACATCAGTCGGGGTAGAAAAAACCAACTCCATGTTACGGTTCAGAAGCTTGGCCGGATAGTATGACGAGATTATCTGTCGTGATTTGCCATTGGCTGATGCCTTATGGACCAGGTTTCCCGGTGAACCCTTTTCAAGGTCTGAAATAATCTTCTGGATTCCCGAGTATTCAAGAATATCCCTGTTGTTATTGAAAATTACTTTACCCGAATCGCTTATAACCCATTGCCACTGGTAATCCCTGAGATTGTAGGTTGAGAACAGGGTATTAAGGTAGTGGTTAAAGTCGACTGATACAACGATGTTTCCTGTTACCTGGCCGTCTTTAGTGACCGGCAGATAGTAATTGTAGAAACTGCCCTGGGGAACGAGTTGTTCTCTTTCGACAATATCGCCCTGGACGCGCAGTACAAAAGTCTGGCGCAGCCAGTTATTTATTGCCTCATCCTTTTTCAGCGTGAATTCATTTCTGTTCTTGTCGTATATTTTTATCCCTGTAATAAAATCGTGGTATCTCGAATAGAACAGCTCCATATTCTCTCGCACCCTCATCTGGTTCTCCTCACCGGAAAAGAAATATTCAAGATCCTCTGAATACATAACCTCTTTCAGACCCGTAAGAAACCCGTTATCAGTGCTGTCGACGTCAAGACCCACTATCTGTACCTGCCTGCTCAGCAGCTCGGAAAGGCTGTTTATCTGCTTGTTATAAAGACTTCTGAAAACCAGGACAGAAGCCAGGACAACAATCAGGAAAGCGGAATATGCTATCAGTAAAATCTTTTTCATTGACCCACTCTTAAGAAACCAAAGACTGAGATAAATATATCAATTATTTCAATCACGACGGTATTTGGAATCATCATCCTCTATGATACTTATGTAGCTGCGATATCTGAGAGGATCTATCACTCCTTTTTCCACTGCCGCCCTTACTGCACAACCTGGTTCATCAAGGTGGAGGCAGTTATGGAAGCGGCAGTCCTTTGAAGCCCTGAAGATCTCGGGAAAGAAATGATATATCTCGTTCTTTTCCATATTTACCACACCGAAGCCTCTTATCCCGGGAGTATCAATGACAAAACCCCCGAAAGGCATAGAGTACATCTCAGGGAAGGTTGTCACATGTTTTCCCTGTTTATGGTAGTCTGATATCTCCTTTGTCTTAAGGTTCAGGGTAGGATCGAGTCTGTTAAGGAGTGTTGTCTTACCCACTCCTGAGTTGCCTGAAATCAGGGTGGTTTTACCGCGCATCATTTCAACAAGCTCATCGAGGCCGGCACCTGTTACAAGAGATATGGGAAGGGATCGGTAACCTGCATTGGCATAGATCCTGGCAAGGTTCTCCATCTTCCTGATCTCTTCCTCTCCATAAAGGTCGGTTTTGTTAAAGAGAATGGTTGCAGGCACCCTGTAGGCTTCGGCAGTAATAAGGAACCTGTCGGTAAATTCGACCGGTGTTTCGGGCAGTATAATAGTAACCATAAGAAACGCCTGGTCGATATTTGCGGCTATGATCTGTGACTGCTTTGAGAGATTTGAGGATTTTCTGAGTATATAATTCTTTCTGTCAAGCAGTTCGGTAATTACACCTGTTGTACCGCTTCCTTCCGGGCTGAACGTTACAAAGTCACCTACCGCCAGAGGATTTGTCGTAGAAAGTTCCCTGACCCTGAATTTGCCTTTTATGGTGCATTCGATGATCTGACCCGTCCCGGTAAGAACTTTATACCTGCTTCCGGTCGATTTTATTACGACCCCTTTTATCAAATGCTTGCTTTTTTTACAAAGATAGAGACGCCCCGAAGGACGTCTCTATATCTTTATCATTAAAATTCGGGATTCAAATCCTAGTTATCTGAAGCCATAAGAAGGAAAGGCCTCATCTCAAAACTGTGATAATACGGCCTGAGTCGTTCAATGTTGTAGTATTCCGAAACCTTGACGATCTTCTTGGAGGCTGTTACCACGTCGATAGGAACATTGTCGTATCTTCCGTTCTTAAGAACGACGATCCTTCCGTGAACTCCCTTGAGGATAAGATCGAGTGCAAGGTTTCCGTATGCCATCGGTACTATTGAATCGAGAGCATCAGGATCACCACCGCGAACCATATAACCGAGTTTCTGATTGATGACATTGACGGTCTTGCCGCCATTGTGTTTGCCTGAGAGATCTTTGATCTGAGCAGAAACAAGGTCACCTATACCACCAAGTTTCTGATGTCCGTAGGCATCCTTTTCAGTATCGGAGAACACCATCTTTCCGCCTTTGAACATTGCACCTTCCGAAACAAGCACTACTGAATACCTGCTTGGATTATGGTTCCGGTCCTCAACAAGAAGCTTTGTAAGCTGGTCAATATCGAACTCATATTCCGGTATCACGCACCTGTTTGCAGAACCTGCCATGGTAGGAAGCATGGCTGTAAAACCAGCGTAACGACCGAACACCTCAAGAACAAGGATCCTTTCGTGTGAGCCTGCAGATGTCCTGAGGCTGTTTGTCATCTGGATGGTCCTGGTAACACAGGTACTGAAGCCAATACAGTAATCGGTACCTGGAACGTCGTTGTCCATGGTCTTGGGAATGGCAACAACATTGACACCCTGCTTGTAAAGATGAACGCCATAGCTGAGGGTATCATCACCACCGATTGGAATAAGATAGTCAACACCAAGCCATTCGAGGTTCTTAATAATCTCCGGAGTGATATCGTTCATCTCCTGATTATAAGTTGCCTTAAGATGTTCGGGAACGCTATCCTTTGCCATGTGGCTCGGTCTGGTCCTTGAAGTATGAAGGAAAGTACCTCCCGTTCGTCCTGCCTTGTTCACGATATCATCAGTAAGAATCTGGAAACAATTGCTGTTATCTGCCTTTTGATCCCTGACAAGCTCTGATATTCCAGCCCAGCCCCTGCGTAAACCAATAACCTTGTATCCTTCCCTGTTTGCCCTGATGGTCACTGCCCTGATGGCCGGGTTGAGGCCCGGAACATCACCACCACCGGTAAGTATTGCTATTACCCCTTTTGTTGCTTTAATATTTGCCATGATTTTCGTCTTTTTATTTGAAACCATAATTTTTGTTTTTTGAGACCCCTAAAGTATATCTTTTAAATATTTTTCCAAAAAACAATTAACACAATATCTGATAATAATGAGCCAGCTTTTATAAATTATAAATCATAATGGCCCGGGCTGATAAAATAAAGAAGACCCCGGTTATCATCCCAGGCAAATGCGGGTTACCGGACAATAATCTTATATTGAAAAAAGAATTAGAAACGGAAAATCAACCTTTAACGACCGGTACCTTATTCAAAGGTAAACTATAAAACATGGTTTTCTTAAGAAAAAATGATTTTATTTGCCGCTTAAACCGGAAAACTATGTTCCCGTTCGCCTCACTCTTTCACGAAATTCCACTGTTCATAATGGCATGTGCCTATGTGATCTGGTTTGGCGTTTATACACTGAACCGTTCACATGAAAGCACAGGTGAGATTCAGAGTGCTAAGGACGAGGTGCTTATATCTTCACGGGAAACTCCGGACGGCAATGTAACCTGTCTGGACCTAAGGGACATACACATATCCGCAGACCAGGCTGATACGCCGTCAGGTTTAAAATTCGCGGAAGTATTCCGCCTCCTTACCGGAACCTTAAGACCCCCTGAAGAGGACAGGCCGTCTCTTTCATTCTGGTCATCCGGTCTCTTTTGCCGTCCTCCTCCACGCTAAACAGCCTTCAGGCATTTTCCCTGACTGTTGCCAGCCAGGCCTCTCCCTTTAAAACCGTTGACACTATCTACCCTCTTGGGCTGGATATGCTAACATTTTCCTTTACGCGGGAGTCGTGCATCTTTGCTTTATAAAATCATTTTAAATCATTCCTGTAGAGGATGATAAAAACTACTTTTGATGAAGAAGTACTATTTTCTTATATTCATTTTAATATCGGGATTTACAGTTCAGATCATTGCCCAGGAAGATAAGTTCCGGGCCGATTCGATGTTTATGGATCAGGTGGAACTACAGGAAGTTGTCATAAAGGCTTCCAAGGATAACGTAACCTACAGGTCAATCCCGGCTTCAGTATCCGTAATGTCGTCAAGCGACCTGTACGACAATGATATCAGAACTCTCAGCGGGGTTACTGCCACAGCTGCCAATTTCTTCATGCCCGATTACGGATCAAAACTCACATCTCCTGTATACATAAGGGGAATAGGCTCGCGGATTAACTCACCGTCGGTGGGCCTGTATGTCGATTATGTGCCCTATTTTGAAAAAGCAGCCTTCGGATTCGATTTTTTTGACATCAGAAAAATTGAGATACTGAGGGGTCCGCAGGGGACCCTGTTCGGCAGAAATACCATGGGAGGTATTATCAATATAGTGACACTCTCGCCTGTTGATTATTCAGGTACCAGGCTCAATATTTCGGCCGGGAATTATGGTACTGTAAGTACAGGAGCCGGGCATTACGCCAGATTAAGCAGGAAAACATCATTCTCCCTTGCTGTCAATTATCTTCATAATGACGGATTTTATACAAACGAATATACCGGAAAGAAAGTCGACAGGCTCAATTCATACGGGGTCAGGAACAGGCTGATCGTCGAAGCTTCCAGGAAACTGACTGTCGAGAACATTGCCGGACTGGAACTGAGCTACCAGGGAGGTTATCCCTATGCCGTTTACAACGACTCAACCAGAACTCCTGAAAAGATAAACTACAATC
Source organism: uncultured Rikenellaceae bacterium (assembly GCA_964494045.1). GTDB lineage: Bacteria > Bacteroidota > Bacteroidia > Bacteroidales > VadinHA17 > LD21. The sequence goes on along the minus strand of CAZBQM010000065.1, from coordinate 1,265 downwards.
AGTACAGTTCATATGACAGGATCCTTTTTTCAGATGCACTGCTGCTCAGGTATAATCACAGAAATTTTGAAGTGACTTCAACAAGTTCCTACCAGTATCTCGACGATATCCAGAATATTGACCAGGACTTTACGGTTGATTCCCTGTTCTTTATTGCCCAGGCCCAGAATCAGCACATGCTTTCACAGGAGATTATTGCCCGTTCCTCCGGTAGCAGAAAGTATAACTGGCTGTTCGGCGCCTATGCTTTCTATCAGGCCTTTGACAACGGGGTGGATGTGAATGCCTGGGCTCAGAATATGGACTACCTGAAGACATACGACCATTCAATCGCGGGAGCGGCTTTTTTTCACCAGTCTTCAATATCTGATTTTCTCATCAAAAACCTTACTCTTACATCCGGCATAAGGATCGACAATGAAAATGACAGGCTGGGATATTTCAACGACAGAACCCAAAGAGGTATTTATTCGATCGTCTCAGATACCATTTATCCCTCTCTTCAATCCCTTGAGATCATCCCCCGTTTTGCACTGAACTACAAGGCGGCAAATTCTGATTTCTATGTTGTGATAGCAAGAGGTTACAAGACAGGCGGTTTCAATTCCACATTTGAAAGGCCCGAAGATCTTACCTTTTCTCCTGAATTCAGCTGGAACTATGAAGCCGGAATAAAAAGCTCCTTACTAAAAAAGAAACTTCATGCCGACCTTGCCGTCTTCTATATCAACTGGAAGAACCAACAGATTTACCAGACTGTTCCCAGCGGCAGGGGATCGATGCTTAAGAATGCCGGACATTCAGTGAGCCGCGGAGTTGAGGTCACTCTTGGAACAGCTCCTGTCAGGGGCTTTGAATTCGACCTTGCCTATGGTCTTACCGATGCCCGGTTCATAACCTGTTTTTATGACGAAACAACCGAATACAACGGGAACATGCTGCCTTATGTGCCACGCAACACCGTGGCCCTCGGTGCAACAAAAACCTTTGTTATAACCGGCTTCCGCCCTCTAGAAAAGATCAGGCTCAACGCAAGATACAGGGGCACCGGGTCCATCTACTGGAATGAAGAAAACACTTACAACCAGCCTTACTACGGTCTGACCGACCTGAAGGTTTCCTTCATCAGGGGAGAATTTCAGTTTGACATCTGGGTAAAAAACCTGATGAATACCAAATACTCATCTTTCTTCTTCGAGGCACTCGGGAACAGATATGTGCAGACTGGCCGACCCTTCCAGGCAGGTATTAACCTTTCAGTCAAC
>CAZBQM010000064.1:0-14144 GCA_964494045.1 uncultured Rikenellaceae bacterium | reverse complement strand
GAAACAATAAGGATAAGCAATCGTACAGACCTTTATTTTCATGTCCTTGCCTCGCGATTATTAGACCTTCATGGATTTGGATCGGCAAGTGTAACCCGGAAATTCATTGAAGAGATTAAAAAAGCAGACCCGGATATCATTCACCTGCATAATATTCATGGATACTATCTGAACATACAGATACTGTTTAATTACCTTAGAGAATCCGGGAAGCCTGTAGTATGGACCTTACATGATTGCTGGCCTTTTACCGGGCATTGTTGTTATTTCGACCGGGTTAATTGCTGCAAATGGCAAACAGGGTGTTATGATTGTCCTAACCTTAAAGGCTATCCTGAAAGCTGGTGCCGGGATAATTCAAAACGCAATTTTACAAGGAAAAGAGAGCTTTTCACTGGGGTAAAGAACCTGACATTAGTTTCTCCGTCCTGTTGGCTTGCTGATCATCTTAAAAACTCATTTTTAAAGAACTCGGAAATAAAAGTTATCCATAATGGAACGGATACCGATTTCTTCAAACCGGTTGATTATCGACATATCCAATCAAAGTATGATCTGAAAACAGAAAAACTGGTTATTGGAGTAGCAAGTATCTGGGATAACCGAAAAGGGCTCGCCGATTTCATTAAGCTCAGAAGGATTTTGCCATCCTTCATCTCTATTATTCTGGTTGGTCTTAACAAGCAACAGATTTCAGGCTTGCCTGAAGGGATCAAAGGAATCTGCAGGACTGAAAGCAAACAGGATCTTGCAGCTTTGTATTCTGCGGCAGATGCGTTTGTAAATCTCACCCATGTGGATAATTTCCCTTCAACCAACATAGAAGCACTGGCCTGCGGCTTGCCTGTAGTAACCTATGATACAGGAGGAAGCCCAGAGGCAGTGGATGAAAATACCGGATACGTGGCTGTCAGGGGAGATATCCATGAAACAGCTAGAGCTATTGAATTAATAATTGAAAACGGAAAGGAGCATTACGCTTCATTTTGCAGAGGCCGGGCTTTAAACTTATTCAGCAACAAGGTCTGCTTTACCACATATATTGATCTGTTTAATAATATCATGCGCCGATCCGTATGATCTCCCTTTGAAAAATGACTAATAAATCAATAAGGGGTAAAATATGCTTTATCAACCAGGATTCAGGATATCTTATGGTGGATATTCTGAACAGCTTTTGTTCGATGGGATATGAGTGTAGCCTTGTTGCCGGCAGAATTGTTGAAAGAGAGACAAAACTGAATCCCGGAGTAAGAGTAAAAAAGGTTATAAGATATAACAGAGGATCAAATTTAAAGCGTCTAGTAAGCTGGTTTATAGCTTCAATACAGATATTCAGTTATATTGTTTTCTATGCGCGGGATTCTCATATGTTTATAGTCAGCAATCCACCTTTTGCTACTTTACTTCCTTTCTTCAGAAGGAATTTCTCTTTGATGATATTTGATTTGTACCCTGATGCCCTGGTTGAATTCGGTATTATTGGCAAAGATTCGTTTGTTAATCGTCGTTGGGCAAGCGCAAATACAAAGGTTTATAAAAATGCAGACCGGATTTTTACTTTGACAAGGGGAATGAGCAAGGCTCTTGAGAGATATGTTCTTCCCGGTAAAATAACGCAGGTGCCATTATGGACGAATAATAGTTTTCTTAGACCAATACCCAAAGCAGAAAACAGGTTTATAAAAGATCATCATCTTGAAGGCAAGTTTCTTGTTGTCTATTCAGGGAATTTTGGAAGGGCTCACTATTTTGATTTAATTATTGAGATCGCTTCCAGGATCAATGATGAAAGCATTGAATTTGTCATTATTTCAGGCAATTCTGAAGATAGTAAGGAACGTGAGAAAAAGTATGGAATGAAAAATTGTTTATTCCTGCCTCTTCAGGAAGTAATGACACTACCCATGTCACTGGCCTCAGCAGACCTGGCTGTCGTGACTTTGAGTGAAAATGCAACCAGCCTTGGCATCCCCAGCAAATTTTTTAATTTTCTTTCGGTAGGAGCACCAGTTTTATGTATATCCGGTAAAGAATCAGAATTATCGGAGATGGTAACTGAATATAATGTTGGAAGGGCATTTACCCCTCCGGAGATTGATGAAATTGTTCGGTTTATTACAAATTTATCAATCGACAAAAATAAATGTGAGTTTTATCGGAAGAACTCTCTTTCTGCTTCAAAGTTACATACTGAAAAGAATATCGGGTTCATAACAAGATATTATGTATAAAGGTTTTATAAAACCCGGGTTGGATTTTCTAATTGCAATTATTGCTGTTGTATGTCTTTCACCCTTATTCCTATTCGTTTCACTGGCTGTCAGGTTGGAATCAAAAGGCCCGGTTTTATTTAAACAACTCAGACTTGGTCTGAACGGTAAAGAGTTCTTAATTTATAAATTCAGATCAATGGTGAGAGACCAGTCTTCTTTCAGAAAAACTGATAAAATTTTTGAAGATGATCCAAGAATTACCAAAGTGGGGAAATTCGTACGGAAAACAAGTATTGATGAACTACCACAATTAATTAACATCATAAAGGGAGAGATGAGTTTTATTGGTCCAAGGCCTCCTCTGACATATTTTCCCAAACCGTATGAAGAATACAATAGTTACGAAAAACAAAGGTTTTCAGTAAAACCAGGGATAAGCGGACTGGCACAGATCAGATGCAGGGAAATACATGACTGGGATGTAAATATTAAAATAGACGTGGAATATGTAAACAGCTTTTCAATTATACAGGATACAAAACTCTTTCTTGCTTCACTCTTGGCATTTTTCAGGACAGGAAACATCTACAGGGAAAGGCAACAAATAGAAAAAGCAGAGTGAAATCAATAGCAATTCATCAACCCAATTATATCCCGTGGCCTGGTTATTTCTATAAAATTTACCAGTCTGACGTGTTTGTATTTCTTGATGATGTTCAGTTTTCCAACGAGGGAATGCATTGCTATCATTATTTAAAAACACCAAAAGGTCCATTAAGACTTAAAATCCCGGTTGTCCAGACCCTAGGAGACAAGATCGCGGACGTTAAAATCAGGAATGAAATTGACTGGGTTGGAAACCATTTGAACCAGATTTATTTATACTACAATAAGGCAAAGTATTTCGATGAAGTATATGCAGACTATAAGGCTTTGACAGAAGAACCTCAGGTTTTTCTTGCAGACCTGAATATCAAGATAGTAGAGTTTATCTGTAGAAAACTAGGTATCAGCCTGAACTATATAAGATCATCACAACTGAATATCTGCTCCTCAAGGAGTCAGAAAATAATAGATATCTGTAAGGCTCTTGGCGGTACAACATATTATTCAGGGGTTGGTGCCAAAGCATACCAGAAAGAAGAGGATTTTCTCCAAAATGGAATCAGGCTTCTTTATTCTGAATATAAGGTCTTCGAATACGATCAACTATATTCAGGATTTCAATCAAATGTATCCATTCTGGATTTTCTTATGAATAACGGTTACAGGTGGGACATGGTACTGGAAAAGCAGATTAATAATTAGTTGGGTATGGAATATGGCAGCTTCCTTGAATTGGATCTGAGAGATACCGGAGAATACTTCGATGGTATTAAGGACATAGCCCGTTTGAATTCAGGAAGGAGTGGAATACTTCATGCTTTACGGGTGTTGGATTGTTCGGGAGTTTATCTGCCCTTTTATATCTGTCCATCGGTAAAGGGTTTTCTTGAAAGCCATGGTATTAAAATCAATTACTATAGTATTGATTCCGGTTTCAAGCCCCTCTTGGCGGAAGTTGATAACAAAACCGCTGTTGTAATTGTAAACTACTTTGGTATTCTGTCTGAACGATGGTTAAAGGAAACAGCCGCCTGTTATACAAATGTAATCATTGACAATTGTGCCGGATTTTTCAGTAAAGTTCTGCCTGATAATATTAATGTGTATTCGTGCAGAAAATTCTTCGGAGTCCCTGACGGAGCTTATGTGATCGGTCCAAACGCCGATTCGGGCATTGGTACCTATTCCCGCGATTTGTCTTCAGCGACGGCACAATTTCTGTTGAAGCGTCATGAACTTGGATGCAGTAAAGTATATAAGGAAAGGATGTTAAATGAGGAAAGAATTGACAAGTCAGGTTTATTGAGAATGTCAACACTTACTCAGAAGTTATTAAAAGCTATTGATTATGATCAGGTTAAATCAAGGCGGAAGCAGAATTTCAAATATGCTCATTCCTTGTTTGCCGGTTATAATTTACTGGGTCCTGCTTTATTGATGGATGAGGATTGTATTCCTATGGTATACCCATTGCTTGTAAAAGATAAAGACCTTGTTGAAGAATTTAAAAAAAGGAACATCTATACCGGAAGATGGTGGGTGAGTGTAATACAGCAAGTAGAACCTGGAAGTTTTGAAGCATCTCTTTCGAATTATATGGTGCCATTACCTATTGATCAACGATATGGCGAGGAAGAAATTAATTATTACTACAAGGTCTTCAAAGAAATAATAAAAGCTATCTGATATGGGTACTGTCTTGAAACTATATAGGATAGACAAGAGGCAGGAAAAGGAACCAACCGGTTTACCTTTTTCTGATGATCTGAGAATGGAAGTTTATGAACCCTCCATTTTCAGGGCTTTCCCGGATAAATCGGAATTCATAAGAAGAAAGCTATGGTTACTGATCACTTTGGGTAATTATAAAGTCATTTATATTAAAAAAGACGGTATTATTGTTCATTACACATATTTAATACCACGAAATTTTCGTTTCCCGTTTATGGGGAAGAAAGATATTCAAATCGGTCCAAGCTTTACTTACCCTGAATACAGGAATCTTGGTATATATTCAAAAGTACTCAGATTGATCCCTTCACTTTTTGGAGAAACCGGGACTATATTCTGGATCTACACTTCACAAAAAAACACTACGTCGCAAAGGGGAATAGAAAAATCAGGATTTGAATTTGTTGCCAACATGAAAATCTCGTCTTTATTAAGGATTCTCCGGCCAATAGAGGGGTGATAAATTTAATTATCATGGGAAAGAATGTTTTATTTATAGCACCACATCCGGATGATGAAGTTCTTGGGTGTGGCGGGATTATCAAAAAACTCTCAGATCAGGGTAACCCGGTCATTGTTTTAATAATGACCAAAGGGAAGAAGGAATTATATTCTGAGAAAAGGATTCAGAATGTCAGACAGGAAACTTTATCTGCACATAAATTACTTGGAGTCAGGCAGACCATATTTTTTGACTTCCCGGCTCCTGACCTTGACACCATCGCTATGTCAGACCTATCGTCGTCAGTATCAGATGTAATAAAGGAGTATAATATTAATTCCATTTACCTCCCTCATGGCGGAGATATTCACCAGGATCATAAAGCCGTTTTCAGGGCCGGATTGATAGCAGCCAGGCCTGTCGATCCAATAAGGATTGAAGAGATTTATTCGTATGAAACCCTTTCTGAAACTGAATGGTCTGATCCGGGTTATGGGAATGCGTTTATTCCAAATGTATACATTAATATAGATAAGGAGTTTGTATACAAGAAGGAAGCAATGAGTTGTTACAAGAGCCAGTTGAGAGAATATCCGTCTTCCAGGTCACTCAAGACAATTGAAGCCCTGGCCACTTTTAGGGGGAGCACCGTGGGTTTCCGATATGCCGAGGCGTTTACGGCAATCAGGATTATTAAGGGCCAGGGAGATAGCCGAACTAACAACCAGAATATATAACAAGCAAATTAAACCTGCCGGAATCATGAAAGATAAGTTGATTTCTTCACTTGCCGAAGCACTTGAAATGGATGTGACAAGTATTAAACCTGAAGCCAGATTCAGAGATTTCGAGAACTACAGCTCTCTCACGGAACTGTCGATTCTGGCAATGCTGTATACGGAGTTCAATATCGAAATTGAAATGAAAGATTTCATCAGACTGGTAACTGTCAATGACCTTATTAATCTTGTAGTTTCTAAACAATAGGGAATAATGGGACTGGTCAGTTTCAGAAATGTGGGAATAACCGGTATGGCTGCAGCTATTCCGGCCCAGGTCATCAACAACCTTGAGATGGATCTCTATTTCAGGAAAGATGACATACGCAGCATAATTGATAAGATCGGAGTCAGGGAACGGCGTTTTGCTGATGCTGATACATGTTCATCGGACCTGTGTTATGCTGCAGCCGAAAGGCTTCTTGAAGATATGAAAATTGACAGATCTCAGATTGACCTGCTGTTGTTTATTTCCCAGACACCTGACTACAGGATGCCTGCGACATCAGTTATTCTTCAGAGCAGACTCGGACTTCCGACTTCGGTCATAACCCTCGATATCAACCTTGGCTGTTCAGCTTTTCTTTACGGGATGACCATTGCATATTCGATGATCGCTTCAGGGTCTGTAAAAAAAGCATTGATCCTTGACGGGGAAACCAGATCAAAGGTGTACTCACTTAAAGACAGAAAGACCGGCTTTCTTTTCGGCGACGGTGGCGTAGCGGCCTTGGTTGAACGAGATGAAAAATTCGCGACCTCATGGTTCTCATTAAATTCTGACGGTTCAAGGGAATCCCTTATAAAAATACCTGCCGGAGGGTACAGAAAAATGAGTTCCGTCGAATCACTTACCGAAAGAGTTGTTGATGAATATGGCAATATCCGCTCGGAAGAGCAGGGCTATATGGAAGGTGCCGATGTTTTCAACTTTGTAATAAGGGAGGTACCCAGGGATTTTAACCGTCTGATACAATATTCAGATGTTGATATTTCTTCAATTGACTATTTTATCTTTCACCAGGCAAATAGTTATATAAATGGTTTTCTGGCAAAAAAGCTTAATCTCCCTGCTGATAAACTGCCTGCAACAATTCATAAGTTCGGAAATACTTCATCCGTATCAATTCCTCTGACAATAGTCTCGGAGCTTAAGAATAAACTGTCAGGACGCAAGAGGCTCCTGATGAGCGGATTTGGTGTCGGACTTACATGGGGGACTGCAGTTATTGATCTTGAAGATTGTTTTGTCAGTAACCTGGTTGAAGTCTGACAGTATCTTGTGTAATGATTTTAATATTATCAGTTTACAGGAAAAGCAGATGAGTGAAGATAGCAAAATGGTTAATCCATCAGATCCTTTCAGTCTGAGTGGCAGGATTTTTATTGTGACCGGCGCCTCATCAGGTTTAGGAAGGCAGACTGCAGTAAGCTGCAGCCACCTCGGTGCAAGGCTGATCCTTATAGGAAGAAATGATGAGAGGCTGCAGGAGACTCTTTCATTAATGGATAATAAAGAGGATCATATAATATTCAGGGTTGATCTTACGGAATATAAGGAGGTTGAGATCAGGATAGAAGAAATAATCAAAGAAACGGGACCAATAGATGGTCTTGTTAACTGCGCCGGAATTTCTACCACCCTTCCATTAAATCTGGTAAGTACAGGTAAGATGGAGGAATTCTTTAGCGTTAATGTTCAGGCTGCAATTAATCTTACAAGAATCGTTTCCAGGATCAGAAATTTCTCAGGAAACGGCGGCAGCATTATTTTTATAAGTTCGGTAATGGCTGAGGCAGGAGAGTCATGTAAAATGTTGTACAGTATGACAAAAGGGGCATTGACCTCAGGTGCCAGATCCCTCGCTGTTGAACTGGCGCCAAGGAAAATAAGGGTCAACTCAGTATCCCCGGGGGTTGTTGATACGCCAATGTCGAGAAATGCCGTCTATAGCAGAAATCAGGACGCCCTGGATGCTGTGAAAAAAATGCATCCTCTGGGGCTGGGGAAACCGGAGGATGTTGCCTTGGCCTGTGCTTTCCTCCTGTCGGATGCTTCAAGGTGGATAACAGGTACAAACCTTATTGTTGATGGGGGTTACCTTGCCAGATAAGGATAAAAAGAGCTTAAAAGTTGTTTTGAAACTACGATCATAAATGACAGATGTAATAATTATCGGAGCCGGTGGTAATGGTGCTGAGATAGATGAATATATTGCTCATTCAGAAAGGGCAAAGGGCATCAGGGAGTATTTAGTGGTGGGATTCCTTGACGATAATCCCGGGAGTTATTCCAGATACAAATTGTCAGCGCCATTATCGGGATCAATATCGGAACATATTATAAGAAAAGATATCAGGTATATAATAGGTATTGCAAATCCTGAATTCAGAAGACCGGTGGTTGAGAAGTTTCTTAAAGGAGGGGCGGAATTTGTAACATTTATACATGATTCAGCATATGTTTCCCCTTCAGCTGTCGTTGGTAAGGGTTGTGTCATTGGTCCGAATGCCAATATAGGACCAAATGTCTGCATGGGTGATTTTAACCTTCTAAATTCGAGATGCAGCCTAGGGCACGACACCCGGTTGGGATGCTATAATTTCATCAGTCCGAATGTCTGTCTGTCAGGATTTACTGAAGCCGGCGATGAAAATCTTTTTGGGATAAACAGTGCCACCATACCTGGTATTAAAATCGGGAACAGGAACAAAATTGCTGCAGGCATGGTTTTAAACCAGAATATAAAAGATGACAGCGTGGTTTTTTACAGGTACAAGGAACAGGTACTTGCAGTACCATTAAGCAAGGGCAGGGATGTTTAGAAGTTACCCTGGTTATTTTTCGAAGTGAATACAAGAAACAAAAGGATTTACCTGAGCAGCCCACATATGTCGGGCCATGAGATGGGATACATCAATGAAGCCTTTGAGGAAAACTGGATAGCTCCTCTTGGTCCCAATGTCGACCTCTTTGAAAAAGCCCTGGGAGACTACATTGGTAAAAGCCATGTAGCTGCCCTCAGCTCAGGGACCGCAGCCCTCCATCTTTCTCTTCTGCTGCTTGGAACAGGGCCGGGCGACATCGTTATAGTACAGAGTTTTACCTTTTCAGCCACTGTCAATCCCATTGTTTATTGCGGAGCGACACCTGTGTTTGTTGACAGTGAACCGGATACCTGGAACATGGATCCGGATCTTCTTGAAGAGGCAATTATTAAATGCAGGAGGGGCGATATAGTTCCAGCATCCGGATCCTCCGGGCCGGCCAGAATAAGGGCTATAATTCCTGTTCACCTCTACGGGATGCCGGCCAACATGGAAAAGATCTGTGATATTTCGGGGAGATATGGCATACCGGTTATTGAAGATGCCGCCGAAGCACTTGGAAGCAGGTATAAAGGATTTCCAGCCGGATCTTTTGGAGAGATGGGAATACTCTCTTTCAACGGTAATAAAATAATCACTACATCGGGCGGAGGTGCCCTGGTTTCTGATAATGAGGTCTATATTAAGAAGGCAAGGTTCCTTGCGACCCAGGCCCGCGATGATGCACCTCATTACCAGCACAGTGAAATAGGTTATAACTACAGGATGAGCAATATTGTTGCCGGGATAGGCAGGGGTCAGATGGAAGTGATTGACGACAGGGTAAGAACCAGAAGGGAAAATTATTTTTTTTACAGGGACAACCTTTCCGGACTTGAAGGAGTCTTTCTGAACGAAGAACCCGGACCGGAATATTTTTCAAACAGGTGGCTTACAACTGTACTGATTAATCCGGAGAAGGCGCGTTGTGACAGGGAGAAACTAAGGATTGAACTTGGCAGGGAGAATATTGAAAGTCGTCCTCTATGGAAACCTATGCATCTTCAGCCTGTCTTCAGCAGTTATCCGGCATTGATTAACGGGGTCTCGGAAGCATTGTTTGAAAAGGGTCTTTGCCTTCCCTCGGGAAGCAATCTGAGCAGTGAAGACAGGGAAAGGATTTTAAGTTGCCTCCTGAGAAATCTCGGGAGATGATTGATGGATGATTACCGACAAAATGGGTCATTTTATGTATGTTTATTTTTTACTATTTTTGATATGAAAACCTGGCAAAATGATAGATAATTTTCGGAATCGGGTAATCAGGCTTTTCAGAAATCATTCGCTGCCACGATGGCTTGTGTTTGTTATAGATGTATCCACAGTATTCCTGTCCTTCTTTATTGCATATATCCTTCGTTTCAATTTTGTACTTGATGACTTCAGGAAAGAGCTTGCCATACCCCAGGCGCTCATTGTCCTGGGAGTATACTCATTATTTATGATTGTATTTAAGTCGTATGCAGGGCTTATAAGGCAAACAACCATAAAGGATACATTTAATATCTTTCTTACCAGCACTGTTTCATTTTTGGTAGTCCTGTCAATTACCTTGATGGCACGGTCCTATAGCTGGCCCACGGTTTATGTCATACCTCTTTCTATTATACTTATTCATTACGGCATTCTCACGGTAATCCTGGCCTTCTTCAGAATTTTCATAAAAATGTTTTATGAGTTTGCCTCCGGGACTACAAATGAGGGGAAGAATGTTCTTATATACGGTTCCGGTGAACTTGGGGTTATTGTAAAGAGGGTTATCTCGGGTGATCCCCGTAGTGGTTACAGGTTGAAAGGCTTTATTGATGATAACAGGAAACTTCAGGGTAAGAAGGTGGACGGAGTTCCGGTTATGTCGCTGGATATCCTTAAAAACGGATATATAAAGAAAGAAGGCATAAGGGCCTTCATTTTTGCCATTAATAATATTGATCACCTAAAGAAAAAAGAGGTTCTTGAGGAAGTAATAAATACAGGACTTGATGTTTTGGAAACTCCACCCCTTGAGACATGGCTTAACGGGCAGCTTGGGGTTGGGCAGCTTCAGAAGGTAAGGTTAGAAGATCTTCTTGGGAGGGAGCCTATCCGGTTGAATCTTGAGAGAATTGAACAGGGTCTTTCAGGGAAAACAATACTTGTCACAGGTGCAGCCGGATCGATCGGTTCGGAGATGGTTCGCCAGCTTACAAGGTTTAGTGTAAAAAGACTGATCCTTGTTGATCAGGCTGAGACTCCGGTTTATTACCTGGGCAACGAGCTCAGGGAAAAATTCCCGGAATGTCCGTACAAGATTATTGTAGGTGACGTTACTATGCCCGGCAAGATGGAGTTCATTTTCAAAAAGTACAGACCACAGGTAATCTTTCATGCCGCGGCCTACAAACATGTTCCTGTTATGGAAGGTCAGCCCCACGAGGCTTTCAGGGTAAATGTGGGAGGAACAAAGTTGATTACGGAGCTTGCAATAAAATATGAAGCTGAAAAATTTGTCTTTGTTTCCTCTGACAAGGCTGTCAACCCGACCAATGTGATGGGAGCAACCAAAAAGATTTGTGAACTGCTGGTTCAGGCCCAGTCGCAGAGATCCTCAATAAAGACACAGTTTGTTACAACAAGGTTCGGGAATGTCCTGGGATCAAACGGATCTGTAATCCCTCTGTTCAAGAAGCAGATAGAAGCCGGTGGACCGGTTACGGTAACCGATCCTTCAATCACACGTTATTTTATGACAATCCCCGAGGCCTGCCAGCTTGTTCTTGAAGCCGGTTTTATGGGCAGGGGAGGTGAGATATTTGTTTTCGACATGGGGAAACCTGTTAAGATCCTTGATGTGGCGCGTCACCTGATAAAACTTTCAGGTCTGGAGCCTGAAAAGGATATAAAGATAATATTCACGGGTCTGAGACCGGGGGAGAAGCTTTACGAAGAACTCTTTTCGGATAATGAACCCAAGTTACCCACATACCATCCCAAAATTAATATAGCAAAGGTTGAACCTGATGATTATACCATGATCCTCAATAAGGTTGACAAAATACTCGCACATATTTACGACCTTCAGGGCAGGGAGATAATTGAATCGATGCAGGAAATGATCCCAAGGTATGTAAGCAGGTTTGAACTTAACGGTGGGGTAGCGGGTTAGGGAAGAAAGTCGTAATAAAGATTTCTGAGACTGGTCCTGAATCCGAAGTTGATCAGACAATAGTTGTTCTTCATTTTATAATTCTCTTCCTTCCTTACTGTAGCTGAAATAAAAATGTTCATATTGGTCGAGGGATTTACCAGGTAGCTGACAGAAGCATCAAACTGGTTAAGTGTGGTATAAAGACCCTGACCGGTCTGGTTGCCATATTCATGGGGGTACGGGGTAAAGGCTTTAAAAATATTCTTACCGAAATTAATCCCTGAACTGTCTGATCCAGAGCCCGACCATACATATTTCATATTGAAAAAGAGCCGTTTGTGGTTGTATCTTACAATTGCAACGGCTTCTTTTGTATTTGCCCCGTTCGGATGGGCGAGTGGTTCACGTGCATGAGAGTAGTTTTGTACCGGAGTGATATGCGTGTACATGTATGGTCTGATATAATTATACTCCGCCTGAAAGGACAAATTTTCAATTCGAAATAAGTCGAAAACTTTAATTCCGGTTTGCCATGCGAATTTGTTACCAACCCAGCCTTTCCCTGATGTGAGTTCCTTTATCCTCATCTCATCAAACACATACTGGCCATAAAATGTAAATACATCTGAAACTGAATAACGGAGGTTAAGTCCCATAGTTATATTGTCTCCCGATCCCAGATTAAATTCAATGGGTCTGTAAAAAATAACAGGATTAAGATAGTTTATATCGAAGCCTCTCTGGAAGGTCGAATCAGCCATTTTCCAGATTATAGATTCAAAAAGTGAAATGTTGAATCTTTTCCCCGGAGCAAAGCTAAGGTAATGCATTGTACTGTATTTCTTTTTATAAACCGGATCACCAGCTGTTCCCCATTGTTCATCAGGATGTGAAAACTGTGAAAAGAGGTTTATGTATTTAATTTTCCAGAAGTTGGTGCTGACCATCAGATAGGGGTGATAGGAACTGAAATCAGACAGAATCAGAGATCTGTAACCATCGCCGAAGAACTGTTTCCCATGTCCGAACTGAAAATTAAAAAAATCAGAAGGAGACCATGAGATATAACCGGATGCGTTTGCATAATCAAGAACCTCATTACCGGTTGTCTTGATCCGGCCTTGTCCTGGCATGGTTATTCTGGTAAAGGCATATCTGTAAATCCAGAGCGGCTGCCGTGCCTGGGTTTCGTAAAAGGAGGAAGAAAAGGCAAACTTTTCACCAAGGTGGCCCTGCAACAGAAATCCCCGGGTATTTATCCATAAAGATCTCCCATCCCTGAAATCATAACCGGCTGAAAAATCAAAAAGGGGATCAAGGGTGATACCAATTTCCTTATTTGAAACCGTAATAAGATTTTTATTGAAAATCAGGTCTGCGACTTTTTTCTCTGCAAACCTGGCTATAGTTAGTTCATTAATGACTGAATCATAAATGAAGGCCTTTTTAAGCTCATCCTTTCTAAACGATCTGACCGACGAATGAAATCCGGAAGAGACAGAGTTAACCTCTTTCTCAAATGAAACAAGAGAGTTATTTTCATAGATAGATATATATGGCTGCGAAGAGGCAGGCTGAAGGCAGATTATAAAAAGTATTAGGTAGAAGATATACAGCAGGCTTTTCTTCATGCCGGATTTTTTTCAAATATATAATTTTTGGTCAAGACTTATGTTCTTCATTAATTCTCATTCTAAAAGTTTCATACTTTACTTCCCATGCCTGTCTTCGTGCTTTGGTTGAAAACTTTCCTTTCTTTTTGAAAACTTACATTGTTTATTGCAACCAATTCCAATAACTTTTAGTCTTGTTCCTGAAAGAAATGCTGATTTTGTGTTTTTTAACCTGAAAACCGGACATGTCTGAAACTCGTACTATTCGATCAGAAAAACTTTTCATCATGGAAGTTAAAAGACTATTTATAGTATTTATTGTTTCTATATTATTTATTGCCAAATCATTAGCCCAGCCAAACTGGATTCCTTCAACTGGCCCTACAATTGGAACAACTGGACCACTTACAATACCTATAAATTTTGGGATCGACATGCCAGGTACTGTATACATTGCTGTTTACAATGTATATGCTACAACAACACCTACATCCGCTTATATTAGGACAATTGCGCTTGAGGGACCTTCTGGTATACGAGTCGCGACAGCAATAATAACAGTAACAGCAGGCAATGCAGGTATGTTGATGCAGGAAATAATGAATGTTGTTAATGCCAATAGGCAACATACAATATGGATTGTTGCAGCAGATGCCAGCGGCACACTTCAGGCTGATCCTGTCAGACTTTATGCAACCACTACCTCCTGTCCTCCTATTAAACTCTTCACTTATTTCGGCAGCGTTGGAGAATGTGTAAATA
>CAZBQM010000063.1:0-14435 GCA_964494045.1 uncultured Rikenellaceae bacterium | reverse complement strand
GAATCGTCTGTTTCAGTCAGAAGGCCGGCAAGCTGAAGCTGGTTTCCGGAAGAAGCCAGGGCGGCCAGTGCTTTGAAAGCTGCCAGCCTGATGTCTGAATTGTCTGAAGCAGTAAAAGGAAGAACATCATTGAAGAAATCATTATTCCTTGTCCATGCCATAAGCTCTATAATGCTTTTCACGGCTTCATCCGGTGCCTCTCTGAGAACTGTCCGGAGTTCACTTATTCCGGCTGCTGCGGTAATGGTCATCAGTGCATTTTTTACTGATTCCTGGTCACCAGCCCCGGGATAATGTATAAGAAAGTCCTTCAGGTCGGGTAAGGCCTTGTCGCCTGATATTTTTGAGATTGCAGACACAGCTGCTGCTCTCACCTCAGCGTCAGGATCATTCAAAGCCTCCCTGACAACAGGAAGGGCAAGTCCGTCGCCAAAATTTCCCAGCATGTTAATGATTTCCGGTCTGGCAAAGGGTTCGGCTTTTGGATAGAAGCTCAGCCATTTGTTTAATATTTCCCTGTCAGGCACAAGAAGAGAGGCCTGAAAGGCGGCTTCCCTGTAAGTTTTGTCAGGGTGGCCTGCAGCCTTAATAAGATCTTTCATGGCCCCTGTGCCATGAAAACCCGTGTATATCTTAAGAGCAGCTATCTTGTTCTGTATGGTGGTTTTGTCGTTGCACCTTGCGATGACAAGCTTGCATATACGGTCCATGGTTCCGGTATCTCCGTCAAGTGCCGCATTTCGTGCATATTCAAGCAGAGATGCTGTGGCGCCGGTGAGTTCCCATCTGTAACCCACTTCCTTTGCTGCATCCAGCAGAACGGGATATGCCAGTGGGCTACCGCTCTGAGCCAGGGCATTAAAAGCCGAAGCCCTGGTATTTACATTTATATCTGATGCAAACCTGATATATTCATTCACCGCCATGGATGATCTCATTAAAGCCAGGGCATTCATAACGCCTGCTGCACAGGGAAGTTCCGGATTTTTAAGGGCTTCAGCAAGGATTTCCTCAGCACCCTTGCCTCCAACGGACCTGATGACTGCAAGGGCGGGATTACAAAGTTCCTTGCTCATAAGATAATCTTTCAGAGCAAATACAGCTTCACTGCTTCCAGCCAGCTGGAGCTGCCGGATGAAGAAATCCTTTACCCCGTAATCCTTACCGGATGCGGCATAGCCAAGGCAGATCTTCTCCCACATTGCTTTTGCATCAGGGTTATTATTTGCCGACAGGTACCTTGAAAGAGACTCTGCAGCAAAGCGGGCCTTTGTGTCGTCACCTGTTCCGGCAGGCACTATCTGGTCGCATATCATCCTGATGCCGTATTCTCCCATAGCTATCATTCCTTCCATAAGCTTATCTGTCGTAGTATTGTCGGCAGCAGGAAGACGTCCCAGCAGATCAGCAACCTTTGTTTCATCTGTCCTGAGATCCTGGGAAAAAGAAAGTGAAGATAACAGCAACAAGACTGTAGCTATCGGGAATATTCGAGTGATTTTCATATAGTTCTGTTTTCAGATTAAAAATATATTCAGATTTTCCAGGGATCACGCATTGGCTGATCGATAAGCTTATTGGCACCCTCATCACCGATAAACCTCTGGCTCACGGGATCAAACCTAAGGTTACGTCCGAGGCGGAGGGCAGTAATGCCCAGGTTTACTATGGAACACGACCTGTGGCCATTTGATTCATTAAGGGCAAATCTCTTCCTTGTAAGAACTGACCCGGTGAATGATGTAACCTGGGGTTCAGGTTCAGGAAGTGAATCTATAAGCTTTTCAATATCTTTTATATCTGACCTGAAGCCTTTAAATATTTTACCGCCGGGACCCTCAATATAGGCGGCATCTTTATCCCTGTTTTCACCATCGAGGATGATCATGCAGCCATCATCGTATGTAAAGGTGATCCTTCGCCAGGAACCCACCGCATCATAGTGTTGCTGGGGAGCATCTATCTCGATAAGGGAAGGGCCTGTGTCATCCTTGCCAAGAAGATACTGTACGGGATCAAGATAATGCTGACCCATATCGCCCAGACCTCCCCCGTCGTAATCCCAGTAACCCCGGAACTTTGCATGAACCCGTTCCGGATTATAGGGCTTATAGGGGGCGGGGCCCAGCCACATCTCATAATCCAGTTCAGCCGGTACCTCGAAGGGTTTGAGGTTATAAAGGCCTGACCAGTAGAACTTCCAGTCGTAGCCTGTTATACCGCTTACCGTGAATTTGAGGGGCCAGCCCAGTACACCACTGTCAATCAGTTTCTTAAGAGGCCTTACCTCGGTTCCCAGTCCGTAAAACTGATCCCTGAACCTGAACCATGTATTCAGCCTGAACATACGTCCGTATCTCTGAACGGCCTCAACAACCTTTATACCTTCTCCTATGGTTCTTGTCATTGGCTTCTCGCACCAGATGTCCTTGCCGGCTTCAGCCGCCATCCTGGCCATTATCCCGTGCCAGTGCGGAGGTGTTGCTATATGAACGATATCGATATCCTGACGGGCAAGTAACTCACGAAAGTCATGATATGCACTTACCTGTCCCCCGGCAGCCGCTACTGCCTGTTCAAGATGTCGGGAGTCGACATCGCATACGGCAAGAAGTCGTGTTCCTTCATAATTGAAATGGCTCATTCCCATGCCGCCGACACCTATAATCCCTTTTGTCAGTTGCTCAGACGGAGGAGTATAACCGCTGCCCCCGAGTACATGTCGGGGAACAATTGTTAATGCCAGCATGGCAGCGGAACCCTTACGGATAAAGTCGCGCCGCCCGTTTATTTTTCTATTCATATGATTAATTATAAATAAAATATAGCTGCACTCTTTTTGTCAGTTTTATCCCGCGCCTCCTGATATCCTGTATACTGACATTGAAAATATTCAAATTAATCCTTAACTCCAAAAAAATCAGAAAACTTTGTCACCTGTCTCCTCCATGACAGGTAACCTGCTGCGTTAACAGACCCTCCATATTATGATGGTAATTCATAGTAAAAATGATTTTTTCATAGTAATTTCGGGCTGTTAAACTGATTTTGAAATTTCCGGAAAAATAAACCTGAAAAACTGTTTCAAATGGCTAAAATGACCAAGGAAGATGCCCTCCTGTATCACAGCAGGGGTCGTCATGGTAAAGTGGAAGTGATCCCCACGAAACCTTATTGTACCCAGGACGATCTGAGTCTTGCCTATACTCCGGGTGTAGCTTATCCCTGCCTTGAGATAGAAGCCAACCCGGAAGATGCATACCAGTACACGGCCAAGGGTAATCTTGTGGCTGTAATCTCGAACGGAACTGCTGTTCTGGGGCTCGGCGACATCGGCGCCATGGCAGGCAAACCTGTCATGGAAGGCAAAGGCCTTCTGTTTAAGGTGTTTGCCGATGTTGATGTTTTTGACATCGAGGTTGATGAGAAGGATCCCGATAAACTTGTTGAAATATGTGCAAAGATCGCTCCTACTTTCGGAGGCATCAACCTGGAGGACATCAAGGCGCCTGAATGCTTTGAAATAGAAAGAAAGCTGAAGGAGATGCTCAACATTCCTGTTTTCCATGATGATCAGCACGGCACAGCCATCATCTCGGGGGCAGGCTTGCTCAATGCTGTTGAGATAGCTGGAAAGAAGATCGACGAGATTAAAATGGTGGTCTGTGGTGCCGGTGCAGCTGCCATATCATGTTCAAGGCTATATCTCTCGCTTGGGGTAAGGAAAGAGAATATTGTGATGGTCGACAGGAAAGGTGTTATAAACCGTAAAAGAGCGGATCTCAATATCTACAAACAGGAATTTATTACTGACCGTGACATAGATACTCTTGCTGAAGCTGTTGCAGGTGCCGATCTTTTCCTTGGACTCTCTGCGGCGAATATGATGACAAAGGAGATGCTTGCTTCCATGGCTCCCGATCCCATAGTATTTGCCATGGCCAATCCCATTCCCGAGATATCATATGAGGAAGCCTTTGAGACCCGTGATGATGTTATTTTTGCCACAGGAAGGTCGGATTATCCTAACCAGATCAATAATGTCCTCGGATTTCCGTATATCTTCAGGGGGGCACTCGATGTAAGGGCATCGACCATAAATGAAGAGATGAAGCTTGCTGCGTCGAGGGCTCTTGCTGCGCTGGCTAAGGAACCTGTGCCGGATTCCGTACTCAGGGCATATAATACTACTTCCCTCTCCTTTGGCAGGGATTACATAATCCCTAAACCGCTTGATCCTAGGCTTATCTCATGTGTAGCAACGTGTGTGGCAAGGGCCGCAATGGAAACAGGAGTTGCACGCCGGCCGATAACCGACTGGGAAGCCTATAAAAACAGTCTGAACAACAGGCTCTGTGATCACGTTAAGAAGATTGGCGAAATATCGGGTATCTGATGCTCCTGCTGACTTAATTAAATCAAGGCTCATGGGTCCTTATGGTGGATTCCCTGATCTTCTTTTCGCTTACACAGTGACCTAATTTCTTTTCATACATCGATACTATCAGATCCGAGGTTTCGGCAACGGAGAAAGCCTTCCTGTTAAGCGTGGCATCGAAAATAGAATCTATATTAACTGGTTTCTTATCCATGAAAGTTTTGATAAGGTTATATCTCTTTTCATCAGTCTCCACCACATACTCCTCAGCCTTTTCAATACTCATCTGCTTCTTGTTCATAACATTCTCCACCCTCCAGTAAAATGGAGCCACCAGACGAATATGAAGGGCATTCCTTATTTCAGATGCTATTGAGACACCACCTCTGCCCACTATTACAATAAATCCTGATTTGCAGATCGACAGTACAACATCCCTGATTGCTTTTCTTATCCTCAGATCACTTACAAATCCTCCCGAGAAGGCCATTATCATCTCCGAAAGGTTTGACAACTCAATGCCCTTGTAGTAGTTTTCAACACGCTGGGCATCGGTGTTAAGTTCCTTCGCGATGGAATAAATAATATCCTTGTCAACCCACCGCCATCTTTTTGTCCCGGCTTTTCTGTTGAGAATTTCAACAACTTGCTCAGCTACCTGCCGTGCATCACAGCCGGTGAGCCTTGAAATGGTAACAACAGGGCCATCCTCGGATGCAGGCTGGTTAAGAAGAGCCTGCCTGTACCGATCATCAAAATAATCAAAGAATTTTTCCATCTTTCCGGCCTCTTTAAATTCCTAATCAGATTCGCTTCTGACCCCCTGATTATTAGCACCTGAAGATCAGTGAATTATCCCGTTTAAATAACGGACGGAAGGTTTGCTGCTCCCGGAACAAAATGCCAGTCGTATAACTGTAATAAGTTACGAAAAAAAACGCTCTGATGCGATCTTTTTGCAAATAAAAATTCGTTCTTCCTGTCAAAGTTATCTGACTTTTCAGGCATCTGAATAAGTAAAACGGCGTGATTTTTGCATGCCTGTCAATCAAAATGAAGTCAGTAATACATATAGTATCTTTTTCCCTCCTTATCGTACTCCTGTTACAGGGATGCAAGAAGACCTTTGTCAGCAATGATAACCAGGTTATATTGTTCCAGTATGACTATATCGCTGAAAATGATCACCATGGGTTCTTTATCGACAGGAAGGGACATATCATCACTTACAGGAACCCGGCTGACTGGCTTTTTGCCGGAGATGATCAGGTGTATACTGAAGATCAGCTGGCCAGGAACCTTAAGAAATCATCTTATACCGGCATTACAGTGCCTGAAGAAGAACTTGCCAGGTATGAAAAGTATATCAGGTACCTCGCGCTCAGCAAGGTATCAGCTCCCAGAAACACATCGTCGGATGGCGGAACCGCAAGGTTTTTATGTTATGAGTACTCAGCGAATACAGGGGCTTACCGCGGTACCGTAATAAAGACCGAAGGTGCGGTTTCAAGCGAAAACCTCAACTTTTATTCAAAAAGAATGGCCTCATGGCTTAAGGATATATGTAATTCGCTCCCTGAAGAGTGAAATCCCTGCTGAAAAGATATTTTCTGAATAATTCAGGCTGTGACATGTCAGATTTGCAGAACTCTGATGTTTTTATTATATCTTTACTTCTTGCAAGAGTAATATCGCGCTATTAATTTAATTCAAAAGACATGGATTCATCTTTTTTTTCCAAACCGGAACTAGTATGGTTTCTGATTGGATTTGTTCTGTTTCTGCTTGAACTAGTGCTCCCGGGATTTGTAATATTCTTTTTCGGGGTTGGCGCCTGGATCACTGCACTTGTATGCCTTATTGCTGATCCCGGAATCAATCTCCAGGCTATTATCTTTGCTATCACTTCGGTTCTTGCCCTTGTTGCCCTCAGAAGAATGCTTCAGAGGAAATTCATGAGCAACAAAGACTCTCTTTCTGAAAGTGTTGAAGACGAATTCACTGGCGGAGAAGCTTTAGTCGTATCTGAAATCAGGCCCGGGAAAAAAGGAAAAGTTGATTTTAAAGGAACCACCTGGAAAGCTGAATCTGACACTGAGATACGTGAAGGACAGGCTGTTATTATCAAGAACAAGGAAAATTTCACATTATTTGTTGAACCTAAATAAAAGACTAAAATGCCAAGTACAACATTCATTCTGGTTGGTGCAATCCTGCTTGCATTCATCCTTATTGCATCAATGGTCAAGGTTGTTCCCCAGAGAACGGCCATCATTGTTGAGCGCCTGGGGAAATACAGGGCGACCTTTACGGCAGGATTCCAGGTACTCATCCCCTTTGTCGACAAGGTAAGGTACAAACATACTCTTAAAGAACAGGCAATTGATGTTCCTCCCCAGGTCTGTATAACCAGGGATAACATCGCTGTTGAAGTCGACGGTATCCTTTATCTTCAGGTTCTGGATCCCCAGAAAGCCTCGTATGGCATCGACAATTACCGCTTTGCCTCTATCCAGATAGCCCAGACTACTATGAGGAGTATCATTGGCAAGCTGGAACTTGACAGGACTTTCGAGGAAAGAGAAACCATCAACGTATCCATCGTTGAAGCTGTTGATAAGGCAAGCGAGCCATGGGGTGTTAAGGTGACACGATATGAAGTTAAGAACATATCTCCTCCCCAGACCATCCGCGATGCCATGGAAAAACAGATGAGGGCCGAAAGGGAAAAACGAGCCACCATTGCCGAATCGGAAGGAACCAAACAGGCCAAGATAAACGTGGCTGAAGGCGACAAACAGGAACTTATCAAAAAGTCTGAAGGTGAGATGCAGAAACGTATCAACGAAGCTACAGGACGAGCTTCTGAAATTGAGCAGGTAGCAAAAGCCACGGCCAACGGACTAAGGGCCATCTCATTAGCCATCTCAGAGGAGAACGGTCTCAATGCTGTTAACCTGAGAATCGCTGAACAATACCTTACCGCTTTCGGGAACCTTGCCAAACAGAACAATACTATGATAATTCCCAATAACCTGTCGGATATTGCCGGTGTCGTTGCAACGGCAACATCAGTATTCAACGAGACAAGGGATAAGAAAAAATAGGTAACTTCTGCGCTGCAGAAAGGACGCACACACAAAAAGGGCTGCCTCTGTTGAGGCGGCTCTTTTGTTTTTAACCCTTCAACAAATCAAGCAGACCATCATAAGTTCTCAAACCGATCCGTGCTCACTCCTCCTGATTATCTCATCCTGAAGTTCCTCACCCAGGTTATTGAAATAATCGCTGTATCCGGCTACTCTTACTATCAGGTCGCGGTACAGCTCGGGGTGCTTCCTTGCCTCCCTGAGAGTTGCGGCATCAACAACATTGAACTGGATATGATGGCCGTCGAGACTGAAATAGCTTCTTATCAAAGCTGTCAGGCAGTTGTAGCTTTCCGCACCTGAGAAAAAGGCAGGAGTGAATTTTTGGTTAAGCAGGGTTCCTCCTGTTCTGAGATGATCAATCTTCGATGCTGACCTGATTACTGCCGTAGGACCGTTATGGTCAGCTCCCTGACTTGGGGATATACCTTCGGAAAGAGGCCTGAAAGCTTTCCTGCCATCAGGTGTGGCACCGGTAACACTGCCGAAATATACATGAGATGTTGTCGGAAGCATGTTGATCCTGTGAACCCCACCCCTGACATCGGGTTTACTGTCGACTGCCGAATAAAAGATTTCAAAAACTTTTGTTGCATACCTGTCGGCATAGTCATCATCGTTACCGTATTTAGGTGTATTGTACACCAGTTCGTGCTGTATCCCCTCAGAACCCTCAAAGTCAGCTTCAGTGGCAGTCAGCAGTTCTTCCCACGTGAATTTTCGCGTGTCGTAGATATTATACCTTATCGAGGTGAGCATATCCGTTACCGTTCCAAGTCCCACTCCCTGGATATAGGTTGTGTTATATCTTGCACCTCCCGAGTTATAGTCCTTCCCCTTTGTTATACAGTCGTCAATAAGCAGCGAGAGAAAGGGTACCGGAAGCATTTCGGAATAGATCCTGCTGATGACATTGTTGCCTCTTATCTTTGTACCGGCAAAATATTCCACCTGCCGGGCGAATGCATCTGTCAGATCAGAAAAAGAAGAAAATTCAGATGCTTTGCCTGTTTTCAGGCCTGTCTGCCTGCCGGCGATCCTGTCGAAACCGTCATAAAGGGTCAGCTCAAGGATCTTTGGAAGGTTAAAATATCCCGTCAGCCAGTATGCTTCCTTTCCGAAGGCTCCCGCCTCAACACAGCCTGAGGCTCCTCCGTTACGGGCATCTTCAATACTCTTGCCCTGCCTCATCAGTTCCTGGACTATTGCAGAGGTGTTGAAACATGATGGTTGACCGAATCCAGTTCTTATTATGTCGAGAGCTTTATGAATAAACCTGTCGGGGCTCCTGTGGCTGATCTGAATCATTGAACCCGGCTGGAGGATCCTCATCTCACGGACGACATCGAGAAGAATATATGACATCTCGTTGACAGCGTCCGATCCGTCCTCCTTCAAACCTCCAAGGTTGATCAGTGCAAAATCAGTATATGTACTGCTTTCCTTTGCCGTTACTCCCATCTTTGGCGGAGAGGGGTGATTGTTGAATTTTATCCAGAAACAGCCAAGGAGATCATAAAGATGTTGCATGTCGACTGATCCTGCTTCCTTCTCCTTCTGATAAAGCGGGAACAGATGCTGGTCGAGGCGTCCGGGATTGAATGAATCCCAGGGGTTAAGCTCAGTAATAACCCCGAGATGAATAAACCAGTAGTGCTGAAGTAATTCATGGACCGTCTCAGGTTTGCGGGCGGGAACCTTTCTGCAGACAGAGGCCATCTCCAGCAGTTCTGCCTTCCTGGCAGGGTTTTCTTCCTTCGAGGCCAGTGTTTCGAGGGCGTCTGCATGCCGGGCTGCATATGAAATAATAGCGTCGCAGGCTATATCCATCGCCTTGAGCTCCTCTGAACGGGTGAGAGCACAGGGATCATTTATAAAATCGAGGTCATCAAGTGCCAGCTTTATCTCATTTTTAATTTCCAGGAATCCTTTCCTGAAAATCCCGTATCCGGCAGCTGTATGTCCGGGAGCCCTCTGCTCCTGAAACTCCGTGAAGATGCCGGCTTCATAGGCCATGTGCCATTCAGGTGTCATAAGTGACATAATCTTTTCCCTGCAGGTCCTGCCCTTCCAGAATGGTATTATGTCTTTTTCGTAGACCTCTTTTACTTCCTTATTCAACCTGAAAGATACTTTTGGCCTGGTGCTCAATATTTCAAGATCAGCGGCCGAATGAAGACATATCTCGGGATATGTGGGAGTCTCTTTTGGTGAAGGTCCACGTTCTCCGACTATCAGTTCTCCGTCATTGATGCATATCTCCTTGTTGTTCAGAAGATATTCAAAGGCCCGGGCTCTCATGACCGGAATCGACAAACCCCTGGAAGCATCGCTTTTAAAAAACCGGGTAAGGAGCACTGCCCTTTCAGCTGATATTGTCTCCACTGCATTCAGGCTCTGGTCCCTTAACTTTCTTACTCTTTCTGATATTATCATTTCAACTATTTTTTCCCTTAAACCCGCAAATCCGGGATAATTGTTAACTGTTAGCTCTTTATGAATTGATTGTTCTGTTTCCTTTACAATCACTGTCATCCTCCGATTCTGACCTTCAGACCCGTAGCGGAGAATAATCCGGCAAGTTTATTCATCTGATCTTCAGTGGGAGGTATAAAATCCGAAGCCCTGTCGGGCAGGTTCAACCTTTTGTATTTTGAGGCACCGGTCCTGTGGAATGGCAACAGGGAAATACCAGTTGGCCTGCCTCCCAGGCTGCCTATAAAATCCCTGAGGCGTAAAATATGATCCTGATCATCATTTATACCCGGGATAACAGGTATCCTGATGATTACCTCTTTCCCGAGGTCGAGGAGCATGGCAAGATTACTTTTTATTTTCCTGTTTGAGACCCCGGTAAGCTCAATATGACGGGCATCATCCAGATGTTTCAGATCATAGAGAAAGAGGTCAGTGAACGGGACTATTCTCCTGAAAGCTGCTTCTGAAGCATAGCCTGAAGTGTCAATTGCAGTGTGATAACCACCCTTCCGGCATTCGGTGAGAGCCTCTTCAAGGAATTCATACTGCATCATTGGTTCACCCCCTGAAAAGGTCACTCCTCCCCCTGAGTTCTCAAAGAAGATCCTCTCCCTGTCAAGGATATCAAGGATCTCTTCTGTTGTGATATAACGTCCGTTATCCTCGCAATCACGGAAATGATGACTGCCAATTCTTCTTTCCAGGATAATCTGTTCCCTGAGTGGAGAGATCCCTTCAGGATTATGACACCATGGACAGGATAAGGGGCAGCCTTTCATAAAGAAGGTGATCCTTATTCCCGGACCATCATTCACAGAATATTTTTTAGTATCAAATATCAGACCTTTCATCTGAGATATACATGCTTGATATTACTGAATAGAAAAGGGGGCAGTCCCGGTACAGAGATCCGGCATCAGGAATCAGTCGCCGTAAAACATAAGGCAATGGTACAGCCGGCGTCCGAGCCGCTGCATCATGAATCTGTATCTAAACTTAAAAATCATAACCAAAACAGTCATGCAAGATAAAAAAAAAGCCTAAATTAGACTACTCCTGTATATACCTTGTAAATGATTTTCTTTCAATGAACAAAAGACGAAAGTTCCTGACAGGATCAGACTGTCGGGTTTTTGTTTTCATCCTGCTGATTCTTCAGCTTTCAGACCTTCATTGCCAGGTGCCGCGGCAACACACAGTTAGCGGCTTTGTAAGGGAAAAGGGAAGCGGTGAATCACTGATTGGAGTGTACATATATGTTCCTGACAGGAAGAGTGGAACCGTAACAAACAATTTTGGATTCTACTCCCTCACCCTTCCCGAGACGGATTCACTTGAACTGGTTTTCTCCTATGTGGGTTTTGCTCCTGAAACACGTAGCACCGGTCTCAGACAGAACACCGAGCTTAACGTTGATATGACATCTGACATCGTCCTGGGGGAAGTTGAGATAACAGCTGAACGTACCGAAAGGATCAGCGGATCGGGCAAGATGAGCAATGTAAAGCTCCAGGTGGCCCAGGTAAAAAGCGTCCCATCCCTGATGGGTGAAAAGGATGTTCTGAAGGTCCTTCAGTTGATGCCCGGAGTACAGAAGGGTACTGAAGGCAGCAGCGGACTGTATGTAAGGGGAGGCGGACCCGACCAGAACCTTATAATACTCGACGATGCCATTGTGTACAACGCAAGCCACCTCTTTGGTTTTCTATCTCTCTTTAACGGCGACGCCCTGAAGAGTATTGAACTGACAAAGGGAGGCTTCCCTGCCAGGTTTGGCGGAAGGCTCTCATCTGTCCTGGAGATGAATATGAAAGAGGGTAACAGGCAGGAGTGGCACGGGGAAGGCGGAATAGGGATAATATCTTCAAGGTTTACTGTGGAAGGACCGCTGAAAAAAGACAAATCCTCGCTGCTCGTATCAGGCCGCAGGACATATGCCGACCTTTTCCTGCGTCCAATCCTTAAAATTCTTGATGAGGAGAATACCGGGTACTATTTTTATGATCTTAATGCCAAGGTCAATTATGACTTTGGAAGAAAAAACAAACTCTACCTGAGCGGATATTTCGGCAAGGATAAATTCTATCTGAAATACAAATCAACGGGCTACAGGGAGAATGTTGGATTTCTATGGGGCAATGCAACTGCCACACTCAGGTGGAACCATCTTTTTTCAGACAGGCTGTTCTCTAACACCTCTGTTGTTTTCAGCAACTACAACTTCGGGATCTATGATGAATACAAGGTGCTCTCCGAGAATAAGGATTACTATGCCGAATACTATTCAGGGATAAGGGATTTCACCCTGAAATATGACCTTGACTATATCCCGAATCCGGAACACTGGATAAAAGCCGGGATAACAGGCATAATGCACAGGTTCAATCCCCATGCCTATATTCAGCTCGACGTCCCGGCTGAAGTCGAGATCAGGGAATCGGATTATACTGACGGCACTGAAACAGGATTGTATATTGAGGACACGTGGCAGCCTTTGCAGACTCTCAAACTAAATGCAGGTATCAGGCTCAGCTCCTTTATTGCTGAAAGCAGGATCTACATGTATCCTGAGCCACGGCTATCAGTAGCATGGAGGATAAAGGATGACCTGGCCATAAAAGGATCATATGCATCCATGAGCCAATATATTCATATGCTTTCCAATACAGGGATCAGCCTTCCTACCGATCTCTGGGTTCCGGCTACCGACAGGGTAAGACCACAGCATTCGGAACAGATAGCTGTCGGATTAGCAAAGGATTTTGACAGGCATGATCTGGCATTGAGTATTGAAGGTTATTATAAGACCATGAAAAACGTCATCGGATACAGGGAAGGAGCTTCTTTCATGGCAATCAACGATCCTGCCGATATTGATCCACCTGAATGGGAGGATAATGTGACTTCAGGAAGATCATGGTCGTACGGGGCTGAGATCATGTTGCAGAAAAAAGCAGGGAGGTTCAGCGGATGGATCGGATACACCTTGTCATGGACCTTTATGCAATTCGATTCACTCAACCAGGGCAGGAAATACTATGCCCGCTACGACCGCCGGCACGATATTTCACTGACCGGAACCTACAGGATCAACGACAGGATAAGAGTATCTGGCACATGGATCTATGGTACCGGAAATGCGGTGTCACTGTCCCTTTCTGAATACCCGGTGACACCTCATACATACCCGGATATCCAGTCTGTCTATTATTCCGAAAACAGCAATTTTACCCCTGAGCTGTATATGACCTTCTGGGCTATGGAACAAGGGGAAAAGAACAACTTCAGGATGAAACCCTACCACCGGCTCGATCTTGGAATTGAATTCAGAAAACAGAAAAAATGGGGCGAAAGCATCTGGGAAGTATCAATCTATAACGTCTATAACCGGCTTAATCCGTTCTTTTACTATAACGACTATGTTACACGCGGAGATAAGACTTACGGGGTATTGAAACAGATCAGTCTTTTCCCTGTAATCCCATCGGTAACCTGGTCATTCAGATTTTAAAACGTCATGCATGTGAAAGAATTATCAGAAATACAAATCCGCCTCATTTCCGCGATAACCACCTGTGCATACGGGAGACAACATTAATATTCCACACCAGAAATAAGAAAACATGAAACTCAGATATATCCCGTTGATCATTATCATACTTGTTTTTTCACCTTCATGTGAAAAAGAAATAAAGGATGTAAACCTGCCTCAGTATGTTCAGAAGCTGGTTATTACTTCCTTCCTGTCACCCGGCGACAGCATCTCCGTGATCAATGTAACCTCAAACTCGCCGGTTTACGGGGAGCTGAATAAGGATAATGATCAGGGTATACTGTCGGGAACCATCAGCGACGGAAACTCAACTATAATTCTGACACCATTTCCTGAAGGTTTGTATTTCAGCGATGAAGAAATGAAGGTGGAAGAAGGTCGCACCTACACAATCAGGATCCAGAGCAGCAAAGGCATGAAAGCTGAAGCCAGCTGCAGTGTGCCGGTAAGAAAGAATCTCAGACTGGAAACAGACACCACCATAGCACAGGTTACTGACTTCATGAACAATAATAGCTACGTTGTGACTTCCAGTATATATCTCACAGATCCACCGGGAGAAGAAAACTTTTTCAGGTTTTTCTGCAAGGCACTCATATACGATGCAGGATATTATTATTACCCTGAAAAATACAGGCTCATTGGTACAGAAGATGAAGTATTTTCGGATAACAAAAGGGAGGGATCATGTATCCTGGTTAACACCATAATGTCGGAACTCTATCCTAAAAGCGATTCAATCTTTCTGGTCTTTTATGTACTGAATACGGATAAACAATATTATATGTATCATAAATCAATTGAAAACTATTCAGGTGGAGGCGATGATCCTTTCACTGAATTGTCGCCGGTCTATTCGAATATCAGTGGAGGATTG
>CAZBQM010000062.1:0-14888 GCA_964494045.1 uncultured Rikenellaceae bacterium | reverse complement strand
AGGTATTCAGCAGCAGAATGACAGTACAGTAATTTTCGGGATTGTCAACGGCAGGGTACTCAGTCCTGATGAGATGATTAAGATAAATGTCGCTGTACCCCCCGGACTGGTTTACAGGATACAGATGGCTGTTTTCAGGAATCCGGTATCTCAGTCACTTTTCAGGGGAATAAACCCTGTATACGGGATAAGGGCAGATGGTACCGACATAACATACTATTATGCCGGCTATTTCAGAAAAAATGCCGATGCCCAGAAGGCTCTGACCCTTGTAAGACAGGAGGGAATGAAAGATGCCTTTGTAGTTGCTGTAATGGATAGCAAACCCGTATCTCTGGAAAGAGCCGCGGCTCTTGAAAAAGAATGTGGAAATGTTCCATTTGAAACAAACAAGGTAAAAAAAGTGGCCCCTGTGTCCCCAAAGGATGAGATTCCACCTGAATTGTCGTTCAGGGTCGAGATAACAAGATCTGAAAAACCTCTGGGTGAGGATGTGGTTGAAGGCTACAGGATGGTGTCGGGCAAAAGGGGCTTTGAAATACTTAATGCAGACGACAATAAAGTGGTTTATCTGATAGGAAAATTTATTACTTTTGAAAGCGCGGAAGAGTATGCCGGTCTGCTTAAAAGGAACGGTTACAGCGATGCAAAGGTTTCTGCATGGCTTGGGAAAAAGGAAATACCGGTGGAGACGGCAAAGCAGCTTTTTGAAATGACTGAATGAAAGAGAGTACGCTACATAAGGATGACAAGCTGAAGCATGGAGGGGAGAAGAGTGTGCTGGTCCTCTATAATGATGAGATCAATACTTTTGATCATGTCATCAAGTCGCTTGTTGAGGTATGCGGGCATGATGCCGTGCAGGCCGAGCAGTGTGCCCTTATTGTTCACCTCAAGGGCAACTGTGAAATAAAGTCAGGAATCAGGGAAGTGATGCAAGCTATGAGCCGTTCCCTTAATTTAAAGGGTCTTACTTCGAGGGTGAAAAAAGCCGACTCCTGAACCCTATTCCTCCCTGTGGAATATTACCCACAAAACCCTGTCAAAAAAGGCCAGGATAAAGATGCAGACTGTTGAGTAAATCGTCCAGTCGGGCAGATTAAAGTTTTTGAAGAACCTGAAATCGGGGTTGGGAAGAGTAAGATTTAAATCGGGAATAAGACCGGAAATCCTGGTGAAAAGACTGCCAGCCTCCTCAGAGGGATTTAATAACAGGATCGCAGCAAGAAGTGCCGCTGTAATCAGTGCCGAAAACACAGGAACAATCCATTTAACAGTCTGCCTGGTAACTGATCCCGCCTCCAGGCGTATCCTTGTCATGGTCTTCGAAGTAAACTCCAGGGGAGCTTTCTCAATTTTCCCTGGATTGATATAAGACCTCAGAAAATCGTCGTTGTATGTGTCCCGCTTATCCATTGAATACCAGATTTTTCTTTTCAGCTTTTGCAATAACCTGTATCATTTTCTGCCGGGCCCTGAAGAGCCTGACCTTTATGTTTGCTTTACTTATCCCTGTTATGCCGGAGATCTCGTTTATGTCGAGGTCTTCATAATAGTACATGGTTATCAGACCTCTTTCTTCCTCACTAATCTTCTGAAGGGCAAAGTTAATCAAAGATTCCCTGTATTCACTTTCTGTATCCTGCAAGGTTTGACCTTTGGTCATGAAATCTATATAGTCGGCAGGAAATTCCTCAAGTGAAAGAGGAGCAACTTTCCTCGAACGTACCTGGGAGATGGCAGTGTTATATACTATACGGTATAACCATGTCGCGAAACTGCTTTTCATTCTGAACCCCTTCAATGAGTTGAAAGCCTTAAGGTAAGAATCCTGCAGGATCTCCTCTGCTTCTTCCCTGTTGCCAGAGATCCTGAAGGCGAGGTTGAAGGCCCTGTCCTTATGCCTGTCGATGATGAAGGAATAAGCTTCGGTCTTTCCGTTAAGGACTTGTTCTATATAAAATATATCTCCTTTGTAACTCATTTCGGCTCTTTGACGCAAGAAGTTGCCATGCGGTTACTATTATTTATCAAAAACTGAGTTATAATATTAGTGTAAAATTAGTCTTTTGCCAGCACCCTTCAGGCTGACCGGTATAAGTCCTGAATAAATATTTTATCAAACTGTCTGAAGTTGAAAGGACTCAAAAGCCAATGGAGTCAGACGGATGAAAATAAACAACTGACGAAGGAGGGAAAATCAATGTCTTGTCAAATTTTCCCATCGGTCTGTAACCGGTCGACGAAATTGCATGTCTAAGGGGTACAAAACAATTCGAGAAAATTTAAAACGGATATTATGGAAGCAGTAATTATTTTAATCTCAATGTTTGCATCATTCTTCGGGATTGCATACCTCTTTCTCACAACGCGCAACAAGGAAAGGATGGCATTGATTGAAAAGGGAGCTGATGCCAGTCTCTTCAACACAGGCAAGACCGGTTTCATGAATTTCAGCTGGAGCCGGTTCTCGCTGAAAACAGGGATGTTCCTTATGGGAATAGGCCTTGGTATTATAGCGGGTGCAATTCTTGACTCCGTCAATGCCCTTCAGGAAGGAGCCTGCTATTCATCAATGGTCTTCTTCTTTGGCGGTCTGGGACTCGTAGTCTTTTACCTTGTTGACAGGAGAAACAAATAGATTGTTTGTTTAGGATTGTGAGCGGCATCCTGAAAACACCAGGATGCCGGCTTATGATTTTTACCCTTGTTTTCTGACTATTCGGTATAGAATAGTATCATCTGCCTCACGGCCTCCCTGCAGACAGTGCAGAAGCCGTCAGGTGTATTTGACTTCATGCGGCAGTTGACCTGGGGCCTGTAAATTCCTTTTGCCGAATAGCCTCCTCCTTCAAAAACCCCTGTTGTATTCATGTATCTTGCATCGGGAGGTGTGGGAACGGGAGTCTTCCTGTCAAGCATCTTTTCCCATTTCGATTCAAAGTTGACCAGGGTTGTTATATTAGGCTCCCAGGGTTCTACATCCAGGGGGTAGAATTCGTCATATGCCACTGTCGACTCGTAGTATTCATCAGCCAGGCCGGCAAATCCATGACCAAGTTCATGAAGGAACACATGGGCCGAAAGAGCATGATCGACAGTCGTTCCGCTGTAGTAATTGTAAACCCCACCGCCACCATATTTGTTGCTGTTTATGAGAACAATAATGTTATCGTGGGGAACTGCTGCAGCGAAGTCGTTGACCGACTTGATGTCCTGTGTGGTCAGGTACCTGTCAAGATCGAAAGTGTAAAAACTTGCATTCATGGCTGTGTTCCTGTAGATTTTCTCTCCTGGAATATCGGTACCCGAATCAGCTGAAACGGCCTCCACTGCCCATATATTGATTTTATCCCTGAATTCGCTGAATGGCTTTTCCTTAAGAAGAAGGTCTGCCATCCTGGCGGCATCTTTCCTGAATTTTTCCATCTCGCCGGCCGTGTATCCTTCAGCAAGGAAGGCAAAATCCACACATTCATGCGGATCGCCTGAATAGTGTATCTGTGATGTCTGTACCTTTGAAACCTGCTCCTTCCTTATAAAATAGTCTTCCGGATCTATAACCGTTTCATAAAGCTTTGAAAATTCTCCGTTTCTTTCCCTTATACTCAGGACAAACCGTACTTTGTTTTTAGGATATGGCATGGTGGCAACCTCGTAAAAACTTCGTTGCATCACTTTGGCTTCTGCGGTTGTCTGCCATTCCTGAAAGAGGGTACAGAATCCCCTCGAATAGATAAGAATATTGCTTGTTGAGTCGAAAAGTTCATATTTGAAACTGCCATAGTCGAACGGATCAATAAGATTCTTCAGGGATCCTGACCACGATGGTTCCTCCTTCATCCCCATGGGATATACAAGGGTGCTTGTGTCGTTTCCTGAAAGCATGAAATCGAACCTCAGCACTTTATCATTGAAGTATCTATCGAAACCTTCCTGTCCTGAGACCAGTGAGGAGACCAACAGCAGGCCTAAAAGAATAAATATTCTCATATTTTATATTTTGATCAAAATATGTAAAGCTAAAAATTATCGGCAGAAACGATTAATAAATTAACTAATTTTGCCAAAATCAAAAGATCGATCCTATGCTTCTATCAAACGATCCGGCAGTATGGCTGAAAGAATTGCTAATTGGAGCCGGATTGGGTAGTAGCCTGTCTGCTTTTCTGAGTACGGTGATCCTTGTCTCAGTTGTACTCCTGCTAAGCTGGTTCTCGAATGTCGTTACCAGGTTTATTATAGGAAAAGTAGTCGTCGGGATTGTAAAGAAGACGGAATCAGTATGGGATGACATACTCCTGGAACAGAAGGTGTTTCTGAGGTTATCACATTATGCTCCGGCACTTGTGATATGGCTTATGGCTGGATGGGCTCTTGCAGAGTATCCGCTTTGGCTGATTGCTGTCAGGAAGCTGACCTATATCTATATGATTCTCATAGGTATGGTGGTCGTGAATACCTTTATTGAAGCATGGCACAAGATATACCTTACACTGCCTGTCTCCCAGCACAGACCCATAAAGGGTTATGTGCAGATTGTTAAGATATTTATAACCACGGTCACGGCACTCATCATCATTTCGGTTGTTTTCAAAAAAGAAGTAAGTACGATAGTTGCCGGTCTGGGAGCAATGGCTGCCGTTCTGATGCTGATTTTTAAGGATCCGATTCTTGGACTTGTTGCCAGTATTCAGTTGTCGGTCAATAAGATGATGAAAGTCGGAGACTGGATCTCGATTCCGGGCCGGCAGGTTGACGGGAATGTCATTGATATGACCCTTACCACAGTCAAGGTTCAGAATTTTGACAAGTCCATCATGACTGTTCCAACCTATTCCCTGGTCAGTGAGTCATTCCAGAACTGGATAGGTATGGAGGAGTCGGGTGTGAGGCAGATCAAAAGAGCCATTATGATCGACATCAGAAGCATTTGCATTGCAGGAGGGGAACTTAAGGAGAAATATTTCAGGATCGCGGGGATAAGGGATTTCTTTAGTTCAGTTGATCAGGAATACATTAACAGGAAGAGCGGAACTGACAAACAGGTTGTGTCTGTTTCTGAAGGGATTACTAACCTGGGTCTTTTCAGGATCTATGCTGAGATCTATCTGAGGAATCACCCGATGATTGACAATAGCCAGACAATAATTGTCAGGCACGGGCCTCCGGCCAGTGACGGACTCCCCGTTGAGATCTATGCTTTCTGTACAAGAAACTCATGGATTCATTTTGAACATGTGCAATCGGAAATTTTCGAACACCTTTTTGCCGTGATGCCCGACTTCGGATTAAAGGTGTTCCAGCAACCATCTGGAGATGATCTTCTGACTCTGTCAGATAAAAAAATAAAAACCGGAACCTTGTAAAAACTAAGATTATGGCTGACCTGAACACACGAATTAGTGATTATGTATGGAAGAACCTCAATGAAAAGCATATAACCGGAAAGCAAGATCCTTTCTGGGAAGCTCTGAGGAATGCAGGTACTGAATTATGGCTCGATACCGGCGACATGG
Organism: uncultured Rikenellaceae bacterium; assembly: GCA_964494045.1. Classification (GTDB taxonomy): domain Bacteria; phylum Bacteroidota; class Bacteroidia; order Bacteroidales; family VadinHA17; genus LD21. The sequence goes on along the minus strand of CAZBQM010000062.1, from coordinate 9,369 downwards.
AAGAAGCTGAATCAAACTGGACGGCTGAGATGAGTGCTTTGACAACCAATAACACTTTACTTAACAATGAGATCCAGAAAGGAATTTACGACATCTTCATCTCTGAGGCAAAGAGTATCGTCAGGGATCTCCCGGCTGAAGAGAGGATCAAAGAGATAGCTTTTATCCTGAATGCCAGGCACGGACTAAGGCTTGCATCGAAGTTCGGAGGATATGTCAGTGTTGAACTTCACACCGATACGGCCCATGATATAAAGGCTATCGAGTACTATGGGAAGAGATATCATGAGATATGTCCCGAACAGTTCATTGTCAAGGTTCCCTTTACCGCCGAGGGCCTTATAGGTGCAAGAAAACTCAGGGATTCAGGGGTAAAGGTGAATTTCACCCTTGAGTTCAGTGCAAGGGAAAATGTACTTGTGACCCTTATAACAAGACCTGATTATCTTAATGTTTTCCTTGGCAGGATTGGCGCTTTCATCATTGATAACAAGCTGGGTGATGGCTCCGGTGCAGGGGAGAGGGCAGTTATTTCATCCCAGAACTGGGTTACTGGTCTGTCAGCCCGGAATCCATGGCAGACAAGGCTTATTGCAGCAAGCCTCAGGAATCCTTCGCAGCTTGAACTTCTTGCCGGAACAGATGTATATACGATGCCTCCAAAGGTTGCAGCACTGGGGAGAAAGGAACTACCGGGAGTCTTTACCTCACGACTTCATGAGAACTATGACGTGAACCTTTTTTCTTCAGCTGCAGATGCCCGGATCGGGAAATTCTGGGAAGTGGATGATAATGTTCTTAAACTGGCTGAAAGACTTGCTGCCAAATTGCCGGCTTCGGGTCAGGAACTGATTCATATAGCCCACGATGAGGGGTGCGGAGATTTGTTTCCCTTCATGAATAAAGAGGAAAAATCATTCATAAAAAGTGACGGTAAGATCCCGGTTTATTCAAGATGGGCCTCAAGGATCAGTAAGGGTGAACTTGCACCCGACACCCTGCTTACACTGGCCGGACTGGCATCCTTTACAAGTGATCAGGAGATGCTCGACCAGAGGATCAGTGGAATAATAGGATGATTCAAAGGGATCTCTGCCTCATGATCTCATAGATGATAACCCCTGCTGCAACAGATACGTTCAGCGAGGTTATTTTGCCTGTCATTGGTATTCCAACCATATGATCAGCCATCTGTGTCAGTTCGCGGCTGATTCCCTGTCCTTCAGATCCAAGAACAAGTACAAGCGGACCTTTAAGGGGCACTTCAGAGATAGTCGTGCCCGAGTTCTCTTCGGCACAAACTACTTTTAATCCGGATTCCTTAAGGTATGATACTGACCTGACTATGCTTTTTTCCCTGCACACAGGTAAAAGATGAAGAGCCCCGGCTGAAGCCTTAATAGCATCAGCGGTGATTCTGGCTGAACCTTTTTCCGGTATCACCACAGCATGAGCGCCCATGCATTCGGCACTTCTGACAATGGCGCCGAAATTCCTGACATCCGATACCCCGTCAAGAGCAATGATAAGGGGATCTTCCCCCTTTTCAAAAATCATTGGAAGCAGGTTTGCAATACTCTCATATTCAACAAGCGACAGCCAGGCAAGAACCCCCTGGTGGTTCTTTTTTGTGACAAGCTCTATCCTTTCAATGGGAACGATCTGGTAAACAATGTTATGTTGCCGTACCTCAGTCATCAATTCATGATAGAGCGGCCCCTGCAGGCCCTGTTTTATCAGAAGACGATCGAGTTGTTTACCGGCCTTGATGGCTTCTATCACCGGCCTTAGGCCAAAAATACAATCAGACTCTTTTAGCATATATTAAATATCGTCGGGGTTATCAAACCGGAAAACAATGCCTTTCAACCAACTGGCCACTGCCTGATCCCAGTACGTTACCAGGGTTTCACTCCGGCTTATATAAAAATCATTATCTGTGAAATCACTTTTTCTGGTTCTGAAGTTGAAGTAGATATAATCTTCCCTGAGATGCACCCTTCCACCCCAGGTCGACCTTATGGCAGGCTTCCTGTAGCCCCACTGTTCCCCGTCAGAAGTCTTGTAAACCTTGTCGGGAGGTCCGTAAATAATATAAATCATACCTCTTTCAGTCCTCCATCCTTCCTTGAAGGAGGTGAAATAATAGTTGGAATAGAGTACCCTTGTGTAGAAAATCCTGATCAACTCGCGCGACTTTTCGACGTTTCCGCCGCATCTGATCCAGAATTCATCAAGTGCTACCTTCGGCCTGGGGGCATCCTTCATCCTGATCAGCTCATCCCTGCTGACAAGGTATTCGAGAGGATCCATCATAGATCCGGGGGTGTTGACTGAAGGAAATTCTTCTCCGAAGTTGTAGAATGTAAAACCTTCGCTGTTACCACGATCGGTGGTAATCTGATAAACCCCTTTCCTGGGGAACATCATTGGAAGAGTTTCTGAATATGCAAGCGCCACAGTGGTATCGGGAGGATAATCAATAATCCTCTCCGGAAGAAGCATCGACGGAGGATCGGGTACTCCTTCCACTGGCATGTAAAAAGATATATACAGGGAGTCAAGAGGGGATCGGGGGTAAAGAAGATTGACATAGTCCGTCGAAACCACAGGGTTGAATATCAGGTTATTCTCAAAATGACTTCTTACCCTGAAATTATACCTGTTTGTTTTGGTCATGGTGCTAAACGGGACAAAAGCCTGAACAACATGCATCCTGATACGGTCGAGAACCTTGACCTCGGCTATAAAGTCACTGCCTGTTTCAACTTTCATGGGAATATTATATATATATTCCTGCCTTGATTCATCCTTTACAATACTTAGATAGTTGGCTGCGGTATCGGCAAGAACCCTGCCATCGCTGGTGTTGTAAACCTTGACTGATATCAGAATCTGTGCCGTCGGAATACCCTGCGGGTTTGCTTCTGAAAAATACAGGTCGGAGTTAAAAAACCTTACTGACAGCACCGACCTTTCATCAGTCTCATTAAAAACGCTGTAACGCGGACTAAAGAGATTTTTGGTCGGGTTGTACAGGTAGGAGAGATCTTTCGAATCAACTGCAGTCTGAACTGTTCCGCATGAAGAGGAAATAAGCACTGTTGCGATCATCACGCAGAGCACTACACAGAATTTTGACAGATTGCCGTGATTCATAACTGTAATGATTTACTTATCAATGGAATTCTCTTTCCATCCTATTTTGACACGACAGAGTTCATTGTTGCCCTGAGAGTCGAAAATGGAATGGTTGAAAAACTTCGATCCGTTATTTTCTACAGAAACCTTAATGTTTATCTCATCGTTGAAATGTGACTCAGCAAGATAGTTTATTTCGACGGATACAGGATCGTTTTTAAGTATGAATCCGAGGTTATAGGTGTCGACGGCCCATTTCAGATACCTTGTATTATTGGTATGAAGATTAAGGTCGAGATCACTGACCCTGACATTAAACCTCGACATTATCATTCCTTCTGTCGCTGCAGGCTCAATCTTTTCTGCATTTCTGGGTAGCGACCTGTCCTGAAGGAAATCGGTATTCATATAGCTAAGGGTGTTGTCGGGTCTCCTTATCTTTTTGGTTGTTTTATCAATGATAAGCCATGATGATGTGGCAGCCGCAATCTTTTTTCCTCCGGGTTCCATGACCTCATAGTCCCTGACCGCAAACAGTTTGTCAGTGCCCCTTGGCCATGTTCTTAACTTTATAAGGTCATTCCAGACAGGAAGGCTGTAGATCTCGGCATATATTCTCGAAAGTACCCAGAAGTTGTTCTGTTTCATCAGATCGTCACGGCCGTAACCCAGTATTTCAGCATGATCAGATGCAATATCCTGGAGATAATCGAAGAGGGTATAGATGGTAAGTTTGCCATCGGGTCCGGTATCATAAACATTAACCCTGTATTCCTTTGTTAACTCCCTTATCTCATTCATTGTTATTTGATTTTAAATATTCCTCCACCTCATGGCTGCAAATGGCCCAGCGGTCCATTTCCAGTTCAAGGGTGATCCTGACTTCCTCATACCGTCGGTAAATCTGGTCGGGAGACTCGGTTGTGCCTGAAGGATCGTTAAGCAGACTGTTGAGATCTGCAAGTTCAACTTCCAGCTTTTCAATCCTTGCCTCGTATTCCCCGAGTGTCTTTCTCAGCTTCCTGAGGTTTTTTTCATATTCTTTTTTCTCAAGGTACCTTTTTTTGTTGGTCGTCAGTTCTTCAGTTCTCTGTTCTCCGGGCAGACTTTTCTCCTTTAGTTCAATATCTTTCAGGTTCAGGAGCTTTTTATTCCTGAGGAAGTCATAAATACCTCCGATATGCTCTTTTATTTTATTATTCCGGAACTCATAAACCTTACTGACAAGTCCGTCGAGAAAATCCCTGTCGTGAGAGACTACAATTAATGTGCCATCATAACTTTTCAGGGCTTGCTTTAGGATATCCTTCGATCTCATGTCGAGGTGGTTGGTGGGTTCATCAAGCACCAGAAGATTGTAGGGTTCCAGCAAAAGTCTGATCAGAGCAAGCCTTGCCCTTTCTCCTCCCGAGAGCACCTTTACTTTTTTTTCAATCTCTTCGCCCCTGAACAGGAAAGCACCCAGCATATCCCTGATCTTTGTTCTTATGTCACCTGTGGCAATATCGTCGATTGTCTGAAATACGCTTTTTGATTCATCCAGCAGTTCGTCGTGGTTCTGGGCGTAGTATCCGATCTTTACGTTATGACCCACCCTGAGTGTTCCGGAATGGTCGAGTTCTCCTGTTATGATTTTCGAAAAGGTTGTTTTCCCTTCCCCGTTACGGCCTACAAAGGCTACTTTCTCCCCCCTGGTAACCGTAACGGAGATTTTATCAAGTACAAGATGGTGGTCAAAACTCTTCGACAGTTCCTTTGCTTCAACAACAACGGTCCCTGATCTGGGGGCCGGAGCAAAACGAAGGTTTATTGAGGAGGAATCCTCTTCATCGACTTCAATTCTTTCAATCTTTTCGAGCTGTTTGATCCTCGACTGTACCTGAATGGCCTTGGTGGGCTTATACCGGAACCTCTCAATGAACTTCTCCGAATCCTCAATCATCTTCTGCTGGTTCCGGTATGCGGCAATCTGCTGCTCGCGCCTCTCTGAACGAAGCCTGACATATTCCGACCATGATGCCCTGTAATCATAAATCTTTCCAAGCGAGATTTCCAGTGTCCGGTTGGTTACATTATCAAGGAAAGCCTTATCGTGCGATACAAGTACCACGGCACCGTTGTAACCCGACAGAAATGATTCAAGCCACTGGATCGATTCAATGTCGAGGTGATTGGTCGGTTCATCCAGAAGGAAGATAGAAGGTTTCCTGAGAATGATCTTGGCAAGCTCGATTCGCATTCTCCATCCACCGCTCAGCTCCCTGGTGGGGCGGTCAAACTCCTCTCTGTCAAATCCAAGTCCTGTAAGCGCCATCTCAGTCTCAGCCATATAGTTGTTTCCTCCCATCATTCTGAATCTGTCTTCAGCCTCAATAAGCCTGTCGCACAACTTCAGGTAAGTCTCGCTTTCATAATCATCCCTGCGGGAGATCTCCTTGTGATAATACTCAATGGAATCCTGAAGGGTCAGCAAGTCAGAAAAGGCAGAAAGGGTCTCCTTAAGGACAGTTGTGGTATCGCTTACCTTAAGCTGTTGGGGAAGATAGCCGATAGTCACCTCTTTCGACATGTCGACCATGCCCGATGAAGGACTTAATTCTCCCGATATGATCCTGAGGAGGGTGGATTTTCCAGCTCCGTTCCTGCCGGCAAGCCCTATCCGGTCCTGTTCATTGACCAGAAAAGAAATGTTTGTTAAAAGATCAAAACTTCCGAATGATACTGAGATATCTTTTACTGAAACCATTAGAACAAAAAATGTTGCTGCAAATATAGGAAAAGTATGTCACTGCATAGAAAATGGCCGGTCAGAAGAAAGAATTATCTTTGCGGTGAAAGGATCGCGGGTGTCGTGATCGTGGAAATATTAATGCCGGATAAAATGAAAATGCCATACAGGATTTCAAGGTTTGTTCTAGCAATAATCACTGTTTATCTCACTACTGTATCGTGTAGTAAGAATGAGACAGCTGATTATGAGCATTATATCTCAGCTGAATATGCCGTTTCATACAATCTCGATTATATAAATACCCTTCTTGACACCGGTGAGGAAATGTACCCTGAACTTGGTCAGATCAAACCACTTGTCACCTCGTCTGTCAGAGTCTATAAACTGGTTTACAGAACTGAGGTAAACAACAGGGAGATAAAGGCATCGGGACTGGTCTGTCTGCCCGACGGGGAAGGTGATTACCCGGTTTTATGCTTTCAGAATGGTACAAATACTGAAAATATCAAAGCTCCCAGTGAGTTTTTTATCGACCCTCTTTATCAGATGGTTGAAGCTGTTGCCTCGACCGGTTACATTGTCGTTATCCCTGATTACCCTGGTTTTGGCGAGTCGGCAGATATTCCACATCCTTATCTTATAAAGGAACCTACAGTAAGATCGATCGTTGACATGCTTTATGCACTTAATGAGATACCTGGAGAAATAATGGACGGGGTATCGGTTCTTAATGAGTACAGTCTCATAGGTTACTCCCAGGGAGGATGGGCCACCCTTGCCTTGCATAAAGCTTTGGAACTTGACTATGATGATGATTTCAATCTCAAGGGCAGTGCATGCGGGGCAGGACCATATAATCTGAGCATTCTCTTTAACGGAATGATTGACAATGATTACTACTCCATGCCTGTATATCTGGGATATATTATTAATGCATATTCAGCCTATGACCAGTTTACCAACAGCGTCAATGAGATAATCAACCAGCCCTATGCGGGTCTCCTCTCTTCCCTCTATACGGGAGAACTCTCATCAGACGAGATTAATGCTGAACTGACGACTTCAATTCCTGACCTGCTGACAAGCAGTTTTATTGATGGATTTACTGACTCTCCGGGTTATGCAAGTGTGAGGGAGGCTCTGGTGAGAAACAGCATAACAGGATGGAAGACAGAAGTTCCTCTCTATTTCGTTCACGGTGACAGTGATACCCAGGTCGATCCTTCCACAACGATAAACATCTATGATGAAATGATGGAGGCAGGAACTTCTGCCGGGATATGTACCAGGGAAATGATTCCGGGAGCTGATCATGGCGAAGGGGTGGTCCCTGGCATGGTCAAGGGGCTGATGTTCCTGATGAATCTTTGATTACTGTGCAGTTCACGACGCTTTTATACAATTTAATACTATAGTCTGTGGGAAGGAAGAAGGATTTACCGTTGCTTGAGAAAGTGACAATTACCGATATAGGATCTGAGGGTAACTCAGTTGCCAGGGTTGATAATCAGGTCATCTTTGTGCCGATGATGATCCCGGGTGATGTTGTCGATATCAGGGTAGTAAAGAAGAAGAGGAAGTATCTGGAAGGAAGGGTTGTAAGGGTCCATAAGTATTCGGATGACAGGGTTAAACCTTTGTGCAGCCATTTTGGTATCTGTGGAGGTTGTAAATGGCAGCATCTGCCTTATGAACTGCAGTTGAAGTACAAGGAGAAACAGGTGAGGGATAACCTTACAAGGATAGGCAAGATCGTGATTCCTGAAATACTGCCTGTTGCCGGATCGGAAGAGATTTTCTTCTACAGGAACAAACTCGAGTTTACTTTTTCGGATAAGAGATGGCTTACCGATGAAGAGGTCACATCCGATAATGAATTTGCAAATGAAGATGCAATTGGTTTCCATATTCCGGGTCTGTTTGACAAGGTTCTGGATATAAGGGAATGTTATCTGCAGCCGGAACCGTCGAATCTGATCAGGAATGCGGTGAGGGAGTATGCCCACAGGGACAGGATGACCTTCTTTAACCTAAGGGAACAATCGGGGTTTCTGAGAAACCTTATTGTCCGCAATACCTTGTCGGGTGATGTGATGGTCATTGTGGTGTTCTTCTATGATGACAGGGAGAGGAGGGAAGGTCTGCTTGATTTTCTTGTTTCGGAATTTTCACAGATAACCTCTCTTTTTTACGTTATCAATTCAAAAAAGAATGACTCACTGAATGATCAGGAGCCTGTTCTTTATCATGGCAATGATCATCTTGTGGAGGAGATGGACGGACTCAGGTTCAGGATAGGACCAAAGTCGTTTTATCAGACAAACACCAGGCAGGCAAGGGTCCTGTACCGTATTGTCAGGGAGTTTGCTTCTCTTACCGGTTCGGAAATAGTGTATGATCTCTATACAGGGACAGGAACCATTGCCAGTTATCTGGCCGGAAATGCCCGGAAGGTAGTTGGAATGGAATATGTTAAGGAAGCCGTTGAAGATGCTGTCATTAACTCGGGGTTGAACAATATCTCAAATACAGTATTCATTGAGGGAGATATAAGAAGAACACTGAACAATGAAGCAGCCGTGTTATACGGAAAGCCTGACGTTATTGTAACCGACCCCCCGAGGGCAGGAATGCACATTGATGTCGTCAATGAGATTCTCAGGGGAGCTCCGGCAAGAATTGTATATATAAGTTGTAATCCTGCAACCCAGGCGAGGGATATCCTTGCCCTGTCGGAACAATATAAGGTGGTAAAGGTACAGCCGGTAGATATGTTTCCTCATACCCATCATATAGAGAATGTCGTTTTACTCATTAGAACGGATATATGTGATTTACAGGGCTGATTAGGAGTCCGGGGCAGGGTGGTGAAGATTATTTCCAGCTTGCAGTTTTCATGGGGAGATGAAGGCTGGAATAAAATAAACAATTATTTGGCGTTTTACTATTGATTGTATATTTTTGTCGCACTCCGGATTAAGCGGATAATTAACGGAGAGATGGGTGAGTGGCTTAAACCAGCAGTTTGCTAAACTGCCGTATGGGTAACTGTACCGGGGGTTCGAATCCCCCTCTCTCCGCAACCCCGGATTACTCCCGCAGTTTTTACTGCGGGATTTTTGTTTTCAGGAAGGTCGAGCCAGGCTTGCCTGAGCGAGAACGTCCTGAAAACAAAAACCCAATGCGCATAGCGCATTCGGAGTAATCCGGGGTTGCAGGGACTCCCCCCGGGGATCACGTCTTTCCCGTGTCACGGGAAAGACGTAATCCCTTTGAGGCGTGAGGCGTGAGAAAAAAGGGATGAGGCGTGAGTGATGAGGCATGAGGCCTTAATAAATGGATTGACAGGATGATAGCAGGGGGGGTATATGAGAGATGGGGTGTAAGTTTAAAGGAAAAAGTTTAAAGTTTAAGGTTTAAAGTAGTTACGCCAGTAATATTGGGTAGTGTAAAGAATTTTGTGTAAATGGATTGGTAGCTGATTAGGGACCTCAACC
>CAZBQM010000061.1:0-15661 GCA_964494045.1 uncultured Rikenellaceae bacterium | reverse complement strand
ATATTAATTCACATTAGTATAGTGAAGTGGCAAATAAGGATCTAGTCATTGATGCAGGTGATTCCGAAGTTTCTATTGCCCTGCTTGAGGAAAAGCAGCTCATTGAACTGAATAAGGAAAAACGCAATGTAAAATTCTCTGTCGGTGATATATACCTGGGAAAGGTAAAAAAGATTATGCCCGGGTTGAATGCCGCATTTATAAATGTGGGGTATGAACGGGATGCATTTTTGCATTATCTCGACCTCGGGGCCCAGTTCAGATCACAACATAAATATTATTCGCTCGCTCTCCAGAAACAGGGGAGAGTTCCTCCCGTAAGCAAATTCAAAAACGAGGAGGATATTGACAAAGATGGTAAGATAAGTGATGTACTGACTGTAGGTCAGACTGTTATTGTTCAGATTGCCAAAGAACCCATTTCTACAAAGGGTCCCAGGCTTACTTCTGAAATCTCCCTGGCTGGAAGGAATCTTGTATTGATGCCCTTTTCAGACAAGGTCTCAATCTCTTCAAAGATAGAAAGTCAGGAAGAGAAAAACCGTCTCAAGACCCTGCTGCACAGTATAAAGCCTAAAAACTACGGGGTAATTGTAAGAACGGTTGCTGAAGGCAAGAAAGTGGCAGTCCTGGATGCTGAACTCCGTGAGCTTGTCAACAAGTGGGAGACTGCTTTTGCAGGGCTCAGGAAGGAGACCAAGACTTCGAAGCTTTTCATAGGCGAGATGAACAGGACCTCAACTATCCTGAGGGACATGCTTAACGGGACTTTCAGCAATATTCATGTCAATGATGCTTCGATAGCAGATGATATAAGAAGGTACATAAGGGAGATAGCTCCTGAGAAGGAGAAGATTATCAGACTTTACAAGGGATCTCTTCCCATCTTCGATCATTTTGCCATCAACAAACAGATAAAGGCTCTTTTCGGCAAGACGGTTTCTTTCAAACACGGAGCATATCTTATCATTGAGCATACTGAAGCTTTTCATGTCATTGATGTTAACAGTGGCAACAGGTCAAGGTCGGGAAACGACCAGGAAGCAAATGCACTGGAAGTAAACCTTGAAGCTGCATCTGAGATAGCAAGGCAGTTAAGGTTACGTGATATGGGAGGCATTATTGTTGTCGACTTCATCGACATGCAGTCGAACGACAACAGACAGCAGCTTTTTGACAGGATGAAGGAGATGATGGCCGGCGACCGTACCAAACATAACATCCTTCCTCTGACAAAATTCGGGCTGATGCAGATCACCAGGCAGAGGGTGAGGCCCGAGATGCATATTGTTACAAACGAAAAGTGCCCGGCCTGTCAGGGAACAGGTGAGATACGTCCCACCATACTCTTCACTGACGAGATGGAAAGGGATCTCTCCTTTATCTTAGGCAAGATTAAAACCCGTAAGTTAGTACTCAATGTCCATCCTTTTGTTGCTTCCTATCTTAAAAAAGGTATCTTCCCGCTTTTCTGGAGATGGAATCTCAAGTACAGGATCCTGCTTAAAGTTCAGGCCGTAACCTCATATCACATGCTTGAGTATCATTTCTATGATACGTTTGGGAATGAGATAGATCTGGCCTGATCATAAGAGCCGTTGAACCAACGGCTTCTTTTTCCGTTATATTCTTTGATTTCTTATTTTTACATTGAATCAAAACGGATAATATGCTGAAGAAGATAAAATACTATGTCTTTCTGCTGATTGCTTCATTGGCGGCTTTAAACTCATCAGCCCAGATCTTTGATCCTGCCTCATGGGAGTTTTCATATGAGAAGACCGGGGAGAAGAGCTACGAGATTGTCATTAAGGCTGAGATTGAAGAGGGTTCGCACATTTATTCAATGAATGTTCCTGAAGGTGGTCCCATACCCACATCTGTGGTTTTTGACTCTCTTCCGGGATTTGTCCTTGATGGCGACCCCTGGGAGGTCATTGCTCCTGAAGAAGCCTTTGATGAAGCCTTTGGAATGAAGATAAAAAGCTTCAGCCGCCATGCCGAATTCAGGCAGAAGATAACTGCTGTTGATCAGGGCTTTACGGTAAAGGGTATTGTCAATTATATGGCCTGTAACAATTTAACCTGTTCTCCACCCAAAGATGTTGAATTTGAGTTGAATATAGGCGATACTATTACACAGGGGAAAGCTTCAGGTTCTCAGCCTGCAACAGTATCTTCCGTACCAGTCAGACAGGGAGGCAGGCTCCTGGGGTTCTTTCTGATCTCATTGCTGGCCGGTTTTGCAGGTATTCTTACTCCTTGTGTCTTTCCTATGATTCCAATGACAGTGGCCTTTTTCTCCCAGGGAAGTGAAAGCAGGGGTAAGCCGGTGTTAAGGGCAATGGTATTCGGGCTGTCGATCGTGTTTATTTATTCACTGCTGGGTATCATTGTATCGCTTACCAGTGCCGGTGCCGGATTTGCAAATGCGCTGAGTACTCACTGGATCCCCAACATCCTTTTCTTCACACTGTTTGTACTTTTCGCGGTTTCCTTTCTTGGAGCCTTTGAGATAGTTCTGCCAAATAGGTGGGTGACCCGGGCTGATTCCAGGGTTGACAGGGGAGGGATGTTTGCCTCATTTTTTCTTGGACTTACAACAGTCATAGTATCCTTCTCATGTACGGGACCGATAATAGGTGCACTTCTTGTTGAAGCAGCAGGTGGTGATGTTCTGCGACCAACCATCGGAATGCTTGGTTTCGGACTGGCATTTGCCCTGCCTTTTACTGTTTTCGCCCTTTTCCCCTCGGTAATGCAGAAGATGCCCAGGTCGGGAAGCTGGCTTAACTCTGTAAAGGTTGTTCTTGCGTTCATAATGCTTGCCTTCAGCCTCAAGTTCCTTCTTACCATTGATACGGTTTATTCATTCAGGCTTCTTTCGAGGGATATTTTTCTGTCGGTATGGATAGTCCTTTTCTCCCTTCTGGGATTTTATCTGCTGGGGAAAATTAAGTTTGCTCACGACAGTGAAATTACACACATAGGCCCTTTCAGGTTGTTCCTTGTCATTACAGTGTTTACGTTTACAGTATACCTTATAACCGGATTGTTCGGCGCTCCCCTGAATGGATTGTCAGCAATGCTGCCTCCTCAGGAAGCCCGTCATGTATCGTCTTCTTCAACTTCTATGCAGGATAATCAGGAGAAAGGCTTTGTGATCTCTTCCGTGTTTGGGAGTGATCTCTGTTCTGAACCAAAACATGGCGACAGGTTTAGCATGCCATTGGGCCTGAAGGGATATTTCGATTACGAACAGGGACTGGCATGCGCAAAGGAACAGGGAAAACCTGTACTTCTTGATTTTAAGGGACATGCCTGTGCTAACTGCAAGCTTATGGAAGCCAGGGTATGGTCCGACCCTGTAATTTTAAAACGCTTGCAGGAGAATTTCGTGATTGTGTCTCTTTATGTTGATGACCGCACACAGCTTCCTGAAGAAGAATGGATTAAGTCGTCTGTCGATGGAAAGATAAAGAAGACAATAGGAAAGGTTAACGAAGATCTTGAGATTTCGAAATTCGGTACCAATTCACTTCCCCTGTATGTAATCACCGATCATGAAGGTAATCCTTTAAACGATCCCATGGGAACCAACATGAAGGTCAGTGAATATGCAGAATGGCTCGATGAAGGTCTGGAAAGCTTCGTCGGGAAGAACCAGCCTGCAGGTCCATCCTTCTGAAAAATGGCACTGATCATTGCATTTTGTCAGTAGAACGTTTAAATTTACTGTTGCAAAAAGTTATGATCGTGAAGTATCTGTTTATATCCGGATTTCTGTTCCTGTTTTATGTGTCAGGTGCCCAGCAGCCTGTGCAGGAAAGGATATCGGGTGCGGGTGGAAACTACCTGAGGAATGGTATTTCACTTAACTGGTCACTTGGAACCACGGTGGCTCCGACACTCAGGTCGGGAGAAGGCAAGCTGGTACTTACACATGGTTTTCAGGAGAAGATCACTGTTACGCCCATTAAGGAAGATATTGTTTCCAGGCTGGAAATTATGGTCTATCCCAATCCTGTATCCGGGATTCTGAAGATCAGTTTTCCTGAACCACCTGGGGGAAGAGTCGGTTTGGAAGTCTCGGATACTGAAGGAAGGGTTGTTGTCAGTGAACAGTCTGGTGGATCAGAGGAAATCCTGGAGCTTGATCTGCAATCTCTTTCTCCGGGATTGTATTTTCTACGTGTGAATAAAGACAGAAGCTCTAATGTTTACAGAGTGATAAAACTTTAGCTAACCGTTTTTTACTCTCCAGAAAACGGATTTTTTTAATTTTTTCATGGCGGCCCCTGGTAAGAAAACCAGGGGCTTTTTTTCTTGTTAAATTGTGTTAAACAAGATAGTTCCATAAGTGTTGTGAGTTAAAAACTGCGTATATTGCAGTCCGATATAAGTTCCTGAAACAGATGAGAAATTTAGCCGGATTTTTTACCATTCTAGTACTCTTCAGTGGATGTATGAGCGAGGACGAGCGTCTGGTAAAGAAAGCTAACAGCCTTCATTCATCTCTGCTTACTGTTGACTCGCACTGCGATACTCCCATTAGTTTTGAAAATCCCGGATTTGATCTTGGGGTGAGGCAGAATGATGTCTGTGTTGATTTTCCACGGATGAAGGAAGGAGGGCTTGATGCCGAGTTCTTTGCTGTTTTCCTCCCTCAGGGGCTAAGGAGTGATTCCGCCTTTGATGCTGTACATAAAAAGGCTCTTGGTATTTTCAAAAACATCCGTGACAATGTTGCGGCGAACAGTTCGTTAGCCGGTCTGGCCCTGACTTCCGGAGATGCCATGAGGCTGAAGAAGGAAGGCAGGATAGCGGCATTCATCGGACTTGAGAACGGATATCCGGCAGGGAAGAATCTGGGAAGGATAAAGGAGTACTATGATTTAGGGGCTAGATATTTAACGCTTTGCCATTCAAGTAATAACGATATATGCGATTCCTCAGGAGATACGAAAGGACCTGAGCATAACGGACTTTCAGCTTTTGGTCGTGAGGTTGTCGGGGAGATGAACCGACTGGGTATGATGATAGATGTTTCCCATATCTCCGACAAATCGTTTTATGATGTTATCAGCCTTTCCAGGACTCCTGTTATTGCCTCTCATTCATCATGCAGAGCTCTTTGTTCCAACCCGAGGAATCTTTCTGACGACATGTTACTCGCTCTTAAGGAAAACGGAGGAGTGATCCAGATCTGTATCCTGAGCAGTTTTATCAAGACTCCGGAGCCAAATCCTGAGCTTGAAGCAAGGATGACAGAACTTACCCATATATATGGTGAGTATTCCACTCTTTCCGGTGTTCAGAAAACCGCCTACAGGGATGAGTACAATAAGATTCAGGAAACATACAGGAAATACGCGACTGTTTCGGATGTGGTTGATCATATTGATCATGTGGTACAGGTTATAGGTATTGATCACGTGGGAATAGGTACCGATTTTGACGGAGGCGGGGGTGTCGAAGATTGTATGACAGTCTCAGAGATGAAGAACATCACCATTGAGATGTTACGAAGGGGTTATACCCGCCAGGAGATAGAAAAGGTATGGAGCGGCAACCTGATAAGGGTATTCAGGGAGGTGGAAAGGCTCAGTGAAAAAGGAGAATGAACCTTTTCCGGTTCATTTCCGCAGGCCGCTATCTGTCAGGCCCGTTTTACCCTCGAGAACCTTAGAGCTTTAAGCATCCATAACGGAAGTGATTTCCGGGGATCCCGCTTCCTGAGGTCGAGTGACCATCCCAGTTTCTTAAGCAAAGGAAGTCTGTGGGTCTCGACGAATTCGATAAGAATACCGTCGGGATCTTCAATATATGAAAAATGTCCTGCCGCATCACCCATGTCAAATATATCTCCCTTATGGCTTTTCTTACTGTCAACAATAAAAGGAAAACCTTTGCTTTCGCAGTATTGTTTGAGTTCATCCATACCTCTCATGTCGTAGCTAAGGTGGATAAAGCCGGGATCGCCCCAGAATCGTCCGTCATACACTCTCTGGCCCGGATTGTCAACAGATGAGATCAATTCAATTACGCTGTTGCCGAAGACCTTGCTGAAAGGACCGGCAAATGGTTCAGTTCTTGACAGAAGGATCCTTCTGCACAATGAATTGCCTCCAGGCAGGCAGGCAAGGTCAGGAAAAACGGCTGTATTATCGTACAGTACCTTATCGTAGCCCAGGATATCGGAATATACCCTGCGTGATTTTTCAATGTCTGAGACGCCCATGATAGCACCATAGGCTCCACCGGTTGGTTTATTCTCGTTCATGAACCAGTCGGAGGCCTCGACAATCTGAAAGATATTTCCGAAGGGATCTTTAAGAAAGATGCTCAGGTTACCTGCAGGATCAGGCAGTGGTTGACCAAGAAGGCTGACACCTTTTCCGGCAAAAAAATCAAGGGCCTTCTGAATGCTGACTGTCTTTATTTTACAGACAAGGATGCCAAAGTCACCTATTCGTATTTCCTCTTTTTTTGGGACGGGTTCTCTTCTTTTATACTGCCATATTTCGAATCCTCCTCCGCTCTGAAGGTTAAGGGCCAGAACTGCATGGCGGTTCTGCGGTTTTCCACCGGTATAGGGCAACATGAGTTTTGCCTCAGCCTCTTCATCCAAGATACGGCAATCCATGCCGAAATGCCTGATATACCAGTCCCATGCGTCTTTCACATCGGTGACGCCTATTCCCACCTGCTGAATTCCGCAGATAACATATTCTTTCATTCCGCTCAAATATTTCCTTTCAGGTTGATTTGACCCTGTCTGCAATTCTGAAAAACAGCCATGGCATATATCGTCTTATATGGAGCATCAGTAATTCGGTGCTTCCAACCAGTATTTCCCTCTTATCACTAATTATGCCCTTCATAATTATCCGGGCTGCTTTTTCCGGCGGAATACCCCCTGCCTGTCCGTCGTCCATCTTTCCATGTTCCTTTCCTTCGGCATCAAGAGCATGAAGGGATATATTTGTCCTGACTCTTCCCGGTATAATAACGGATGTTTTTATGTTGTATTTTTTGTTTTCGAGATAAAGTGTTTCGAAAAAGCCGTGAAGGGCCTGTTTGGAGGCGGAGTAAGCCGACCGCAGAGGGAAGCCGAATCTGCCGGTTATACTGCTTGTGGCCAGGATATGGCCGCCTTTGTTACGTATCATATAGGGAAGTACTGCCTTTGTAAGTGCAATAGTCCCGAAATAATTAATCTCAAAGATCTTTCTGTCGAGCCATAGAGGAGTTTCTTCTATCCGGGCCCTCTGGCTTATCCCTCCTATATTCACAAGAAAGTCAATCTTCCCTGTTTCTGCCAGAACAGACTCTGTCAGCTCTTCGATATGGGAAGTATCGAGAAGGTCGAAGGGGACTATCTTAAGCCGGTCAGAGTTATTTCCCGATGTGCCTTTCACTCTTTCCAGTCCGGCTTTATCGTTTGAGGAGGCTATGACAGTTGCGCCATGTTCGAGGAAGCTATAAACGAGGGCTTCGCCTATTCCTGAAGATGCCCCGGTTATCCAGGCTGTCTTCCCTTTGAAAAAGTCATGCATGCTCATCTCACAGTTGGCCTATCAGGCTCATAAGTTCGTCGTAGTTGTTTCTAAGGCTAAGATATTCAGCATCCTGTTTTTTTATCAGATTCCTTAACCTGAGTCCGCCTGTGATTCTTCTGAAGAGCAGGTAATAGTTCCAGGCAAAGAGTCCGGCAAAAGGTATTGACAGAAATATGGCTAATGCTATCCACCATCTGGCAAATATGAGGAGGCAAATGGCAAAGAAGACAGGAAGAAGGATACAGGCAAGAAGCAGGGAGAGTCCGTAACGTACAGAACTGTGGAACTGCTTGTCTTTTATCTGCCTTATCTTGAATTGAGGCAGTCCAAGGAAGGTAAGGTTAAAGATATTCCCGAAGAGGAACAATGGGAAAGTGGCAACAAGTCCAGCTATCCCGGCAATGAGCCATCCCAGGGGATGTTTTTTCTTTTCAAGTAGCCTGTATGTTGTATTCAGGTGCTTTGATTTTTCCATAACCTGGAGGCTCAGGAAACAGATCTTCAGATAAAGGTCATTGTTGGTATCGTGAACGTTATTGAGTTTATCGATAAGTTCCCTGTCCCTGAATATCCTGGGTTTCTTTATATCGTCGCTGAATCGTTCGTTCACAATTCTTCTGAGTTCATCGATGGCCTCATAGTCATCCTTTGATTCGATATGGACCATAACGTTTTTCATCTCCCTAGCCAGCCTGTTCTTCAACTCATTAAGTGCCATATCGGGATTTGTACGGTACAGGGCGGCATACTCTGATACTTCAATGGGTTTTCCGTAGACCACTGAGAGAACCTGTCTGATCCTTGAATAGTTGGAATATTCAAGTCCGACAGGTATGATCTTGATATTAAGGTTGAAATCCATTGCCTCATCTGCCTGGAAAGCTATTCTGCAGATACCTTTTTTGAGTTGTCTCAGTCTTCTGAATCCTGCATGGTCACCTTCGGGCAGAATCACAAGACCGTTTTTGTTCCTGAGAACATCGACAGTCTTATGGAAGATCTCATCGTTGGCTTTCAGGTTGCTGTATCCGTCCCTGATACGGTAAACCGGAAGGATTTTGAGGAAATAGAGAAGAGAGGCGATGATTTTTTTCCTGAAGATATCTGCTCTGGCCAGGAAAATAGGTTGTCCCTTATGGGTAAAGAGGACGGCAAGGGCGTCCATAAGTGCATTCTGATGATTGGGAGCGTAGATAAGGGTTTCTTCGGGGTTGATATTCTCAAGTCCCATCACAATAATCCTGCGGTAGAAGATCTTATTGTGCCAAAAACCGGCAACCTCCTTCAGAACAGCATAACCGGCTGAATATTTCTCAATAGTGTCTCTCCCCATTTATTTCCTTCTCTAATGTAAGAATCCGGTATTTGTTCTTTTGTCAGGTTGAGTGCAAGTTATTAAAATATGAAATCGGACCTGCCTCTTTTTATTTACTTTCTTAAGAGTTAGGGGAATAATAAGTCTTTTTACTACCGGAAGATTTTAGAAAAGGTCTTCCCGAAGTCTGTCAATGCTTCTTCTTTCCTTTTTGGTTGGCCGGCCGCTTCCTTTCTCCCTGTATCCGGTGGTAAATGATGGCTTCATTTCTATTTTCAGCTTTTCATCTTCTGGGGTAAGGTCTTCAATATAATTGCTGACAAGTTTTGCCCCGGTTCTGTTCTCAAGTGTTCTGATGACACGGAAAGTCATGACAACGGGTGGCTTTTTCAGGTCGAAGATTTCGCCGGATGATATCATTCTTGATGGCTTAACCTGTACGCCGTTAATTGAGATTCTTCCCTTCAGGCATTCCTGGGAGGCAATGCTTCTGGTTTTGAAGAGTCTGACAGCAAAGAGGAACTTATCTATTCTTACGGGTTTGTTTTCAATAGTCTCCATACCGCATAATTTCTGACCGACCGATGATTGATACTACTCTTCCTTTTTCTCACCTGAAGGTGGCTGGCTTTTCCCGGCTTTGTTGAAAGCAGTCATTGTTAGTTCAACTCCTGCCGTAACGAATGATCTGATCATATTGATGACCAGTTCAATCTTTTCGTCGATAAGTTTATTCTCTTCGTCAGAGAAGTCGCCCAGCACATAGTTGATCTGGCCGCCCCTGTGGAAGCCGTTGCCGATACCTATTCTGATCCTGGCGTAGTCGGTGGTTCCGAGTATTGTATTGATATGATCGAGTCCGTTATGTCCTCCGGCCCCTCCCTTTGATCTCATACGGATGCTTCCGGTTGGCAGGGCAATGTCATCGACAATGATACATAGATTCTCAACCGGTATCTTTTCTTTTTTGAGCCAGTAACTAACGGCGTTACCACTGAGGTTCATGAATGTGGAGGGTTTGAGCAGGAAGATGGTCCGGCCCTTGTAGCTTGTTTCGCCGATCATTCCATAACGTTTGTCTGTAAAAGAGATGTTGGATGCCATTGCAATGGCATCCAACACCCTGAAACCAACATTATGTCGTGTATCCTTATATTCGTTGCCTATGTTACCCAGGCCAACTACAAGATATTTCATTGTGCCTGTAAAGAATTAAGGGAAAAGATTCCCCGGTTATTTCTTTTCTTCTGTAGACTCAGCAGCTGCACCGGCTGTTTCGGCAGCAGTTGCTTCTCCGCCCTCTTCTTCACCTTTCTGAGCGACACGCGAAGTGGCGACGGTTACTATGGTTGTGATTTTCGGATCGAGGAATTCAATTTTGTCAACCGAGAGATCGCCTACTTTAACAGAGTGGTTGATCTTTACATCGGTGACATCGATTGTAATATACTCAGGAATTTCATTGGTGAGGCCCTTGACCTTAAGGTTTCTTTTCTTGATCCTAAGCTTGCCACCGGCTTTAACACCTATTGAATCACCAACTACACTTATTGGCAATGATATTACAATAGGCTTGTCGTCAAAGACTTCTATGAAGTCAATGTGTAAAATCTTATCAGAGACCGGATGAAACTGAATATCCTGAAGGACGGCTTTATATTCCTTTCCGTCGAGGTTCAGTTTGACGAGGTGGGCATCATGAGTATAAATCAGGTTTGTAAAACTGTTCTCAAATGCATAGAAATGAATATTCCTGTCTTTTTCGTAAATGACGCATGGAACATTACCTGCTCTCCTGAGCTGTTTTGAATCTTTCTTTCCAACATTGGTCCTGATTGACCCACTGATTTCAATTGTCTTCATTTTAAATAAATTATTGTGCTACTCAGAGTTAATTATTGGTAAACTCCCCATTACACGTTTGACACTAGTAAAAAAATCGGCGTGCAAATATATTATAAAGGAATCAGAATACAAAATGCGAACTTATGGATCTGTTTTCGTTAACGGCCTGAATTGTTGTGGCAAAGATATTCGCTATGGATATTACTTTGATTTTTTCAGATTTGTTGACGAAAGGCACCGAATCGGTTACCACAAGTTCTTCAATTGGTGAATTATTGATTCTTTCAATGGCATTTCCCGAGAGGATGGGATGGGTTGCAAAGGCCCTTATGCTTTTGGCTCCTTTTTCTTTCATTTTTTCAGCGGCAAGGACAATGGTTCCGCCTGTATCGATCATGTCGTCGATGATGACTACGTTACGTCCTTCAACATCACCTATAATTGACATCTCCTCCACCACGTTCGGTTTCTTTCTCAGCTTATAGCAGAGCACCATTTCACACTGCAGGTGCCTCGAATAGGCATTGGCTCTTTTTGAGCCGCCCATATCGGGAGCTGAAACTGCAAGGTTGTCGAGATGAAGGTTCTGAATATAAGGTGCAAAAATTGCAGAACCGAAAAGGTGGTCGACCGGTACATCGAAGAAGCCCTGGATCTGGTCGGCATGAAGGTCCATCGTAATTACCCTGTCAACTCCGGCGGTGCTGAGCAGGTCGGCTGCAAGCTTCGATCCTATCGACACCCTGGGGCGGTCCTTGCGGTCCTGCCTTGCATAACCGTAGTAAGGGATTATGGCAATCACCTTGTAGGCTGAAGCTCTTTTTGCTGCATCAATCATCAGCAGAAGCTCGATGATATTGTCGGCAGGAGGGTTTGTCGATTGGACAATAAAGACCATCTGTCCCCTTACAGATTCATCATAACTGGGTTGAAATTCACCGTCACTGAATTCTATGACGGAACTCTTTCCAAGTTCAATTCCAAGTTCATCAGCCAGTTTTTGTGCCAGAGCCCTTGAGGCTCTGCACGAAAAAAGCTTCATTGGTGCCTTACCGTACATTATCTTTGATTTTGGTAGTTAAAAATCAGAGTGCAAAATTATAAAATCCCTGCTATATCATACTGTATTTGAAAAATTGTTTACACATTCTTCAATATATTCCAGTATTTCTTCCCTTCCCCGGGTTTTGACAGCCGAGGTATAGAAGGTGGGAGGGAGTGATTCCCAGTCCTCAAGCATTGCCTCATCACAGAGTCTGACTGTTTTTTCCAGTTCAGCCTGCGCGATCTTGTCTGTTTTTGTAAAGACCCTGCAGAAAGGTATCTGACTTTCACCAAGTAATCTCATGAAGGTGATGTCAGATCTCTGTGGTTTCAGCCGCGAATCGATAAGGACGAAAAGGGAAAGGAGGTTTTCTCTTTTAAGTACATATTCCTCGGTAGTCCGGCTCCAGTCCTTCCTGAGTTTCTCAGGAACTCTGGCATAGCCGTACCCGGGCAAGTCGACCAGATACCAGTTGCCGTTTATAAGGAAATGGTTAATGCTCCTTGTCTTGCCCGGCTGACCCGACGTTTTGGCAAGTTTTGACCAGCCGGTGAGCATATTGATAATAGACGATTTCCCAACGTTGGAACGCCCGATGAATCCGAACTCAGGTTTATCGGGATCGGGACACTGTCCGAGTGTGGTGCTGCTTTTTATGAATGTTGCTGACCGTATGATCATCCGTATATTTATTTCAGATCATTATATGGGAGATCAATTCTTTTGTAGAAAAGATTTTTGTTCCCGAAGTTCGTTACACTTTCGGATATGATGCCAGTATAATTCTGACCTGGAGTCCCTGTCTTCTTAAGGATTATAGTTGCTTTCCCTTCAATTGTTTTCAAAGGTTCAACACGGGAGGTATCATATCTGCCATCAATGAATTCTCCCCTGAAGAATTTCACCTTTTTTGAATTATCAGACATTGAGAGATCGATCCTGTAACTTCCTTTTGCTTTATAGTCATCGGTGGTACTTACAGATATCCCGGGATATCCCGTCACCTTTCTGCCGCTTTTGTCATATTCTTCAAGGAAAGGTGTCCGGAAACCCTTCTTATACCCTATCATGGCCTTTTTCTTTCCGTCCCTGTAATACTGAACCTGTATGCCGTCGATGGTGTCATTCCTGTATGGTGTCGATCTGAAGACCTGGCCTTCGGTGTAATACCATTTTGAACTGTCCTGGCGTATTCCGTTTTCGTACCAGAAGGTTACACGAAGCTGTCCTCCCTGGTAAAATCCTTTTGTAAGCCCCTGTCTGATGCCGTTCTTAAAGGTGACCTCCTGGTAGAGCTTTTCGTTGCTGAAGTATTGTTTGATTCCGGTAAATCCGGTATCGGGAACAGAAACCGTGTCAACAGGATTAACCTGTTCAGAGGTAGCTGAACCCCTTCCGCCACAAGCGGCAGTAAAACCGGCAATAACGGTGACAATAAGAATGTTATACAGATTTTTCATGATAAAAATGTATTAGTGAACACGGGTGGTATCAATATATATTTCCAGTATCCGGGCTGAAGGTATAGGTTCAAGAATTACTTCCCTGATAAGTGCGGGAAGAAGAACAGTCTCACCTCTTGAGACCATCTCGGTCTTGCCGTCCCATTTTATCATGAATTGTCCTTCTATGCAAAAATAAACAATAAAGGAATCAATAAGATTGTAATCGCGGGCAATACTTTTGTTAAAGAAAAGAACATTTGTTGTGAAATAATCGCAGTCAATAAGTTTCTCGGTCCTGTTTTCCTTTGTTTCCTTCCTGAATTTCACCTGACCGGAAGCTGTAAAATCGATGGCATCGAGAGCCAGGTCGGTATGCAACTCACGGGTCATGCCATCCTTATCTTTCCTGTTCCAGTCATAAATCCTGTAGGTGATGTCCGAAGTCTGTTGTATTTCGATGAGTGTTATTCCGCTACCTATGGAATGAATCCTTCCCGGCGGGGTGAAAAACACATCCCCGGCAACGGCTTTTTCAGCATTCAGCAGGTCTTCCACCCTGTCGTCCCTTAAAGCATCAAGGTACTGCTCCTTTGAAACAGGCTGTCCAAACCCGGTGTAGACGACCGAATTCTCACCCGCTTCAAGTATGTACCACATCTCTGTTTTACCGTACGCTTTGTGTCTTTCTTTTGCCAGTTCATCGCCGGGATGGACCTGTATGGACAGGTCGGTTTTGGCTTCAATGAGTTTAATGAGGAGCGGGAACTCGATACCGTATTTTTCATATACGGCTTCCCCGGTTATGTCGCCCAGGTAAACCTCGATAAGTTCCTCAATGTTGTTCCCTGCCAGGAATCCATTGGAAACGACCGACAGGCTTTCAGAAACACCCGACAATTCCCAGCTTTCCCCGATCTTTTTATCAGGGTATCCTTTTTTGCCATACCGGGTTACCAGGCTGCTGCCTCCCCAGAGTTTTTCCCTGAGGATGGGTTCAAATTTCAGAGGATAAAGGTCTGACATTTTTATTTTCTTGTGGGGTCTGAATCCCTGAAAAACTTTTTACAGCGAACTGTAAAAAAGGCTCAGGTAAATTTTTACTATTTTTGATCTATGTATATGACAAAAATATAAATAAATGCTTACAGTTGGAATTGCCGGAGGAACAGGTTCAGGAAAAACAACTGTTGTCAGGAAAGTGATGGAGGCTTTTCCGAATAATGAAGTGGTTGTAATCCCTCAGGATTCATATTACAGTGATAACTCCGGTATTCCGCTTTCAGAGAGGCAGCTTATTAATTTTGATCATCCGGCGTCGGTAGAGTTCAGCCTGCTTACTGCCCATCTTAAGGAGCTGAAGCAGGGAAAAAGCATAAAGATGCCGGTTTATTCCTATCTGACCTGCCTGAGATCGGAAGAAACTGTAACCATTGCACCTTCGAGGGTTGTAATTGTTGAAGGGATTCTGATCCTTACAGATCCTGATCTGCGCGACATGCTTGATATTAAAGTATTTGTGGATGCCGATGCTGATGACAGGCTGGGCCGCGTCATCCAGAGGGATATAGTGGAGCGGGGGCGTACCCTGATGATGGTGCTGGAAAGGTATCACCAGACAGTTAAGCCTTCCCATCTGCAGTTCATTGAACCTTCAAAGCGTTACGCCGACATAATTATTCCCGGAGGCGGGGAAAACCAGGTGGGGATTGAAATGCTCATATCAATAATTGAAAAGCATCTGCTTAAAGAATAATACATCTGACCAATGCCCGAAAACATCAGACCTGAAGACATTCTGTTTCTCGATATTGAAACAGTTCCTGCAGAACCATCCCATGACACTCTCGAAGAGCACATGAAAGAACTGTGGGAGAGAAAATCAGCCCAGTTCAGAACAGGCGACCAGACTGCAGCGGCCGTTTATGACAGGGCGGCTATTTATGCCGAATTCGGAAAGATAATATGTATCTCGGTGGGAGTGGTCACAGAAAAAAATCCATTCAGGTTCAGGTTGAAGTCCTTTTCCGGGGATGACGAGAAATTGATTCTTTCTGAATTCTCGCTTATGCTGAACCGTTTTGCCAGGAACAGGGAATCCCTTCTGTGTGCCCATAACGGCAAGGAGTTTGATTATCCTTATATAGCCCGACGAATGGTCATCAACAGGCTGGTGATACCGGATATTCTGAATATTGCAGGGAAAAAGCCCTGGGAGGTCAAACTGCTTGATACCATGGAACTCTGGAAATTTGGTGATTTCAGGAGTTTTGTATCCCTCGATCTTCTGACATCCGTGCTGGGCCTGCCTTCTCCAAAGGATGATATCAAGGGGAGCATGGTGGGTGATGTATACTGGAATTCGCATGATATCAGCAGAATAGCAACTTACTGCGAGAAAGATGTGCTTGCTGTGGCACGGATACTGCTAAGGATAATGAATCTGGGGGAA
>CAZBQM010000060.1:0-15890 GCA_964494045.1 uncultured Rikenellaceae bacterium | reverse complement strand
AAACTGCTTTTGATAAAGTACAGGTTCTGCAGGGTGAGAAGGTGATGGCTAACAATAAAGTTATAACATACAGCGGAGGTGATTTCACCTACACCAGTGTTATCCCTTACAATGAGGCTATGAAAGTGTCGGATCTGGTTTTAAGGACAAAGGCCACCCTGGGCAAGAAAAGCCTTGACTTTGATCCTGTGAAGATCGCTGAAGGAGTTATCGCAACATCAACTCTTACTGAAAAACACAGCAAGGGTATCTCTATGGAGGATAACTACCAGCAGATTATACCTGAGACAAAGGTTGCTGACATCAATTATCTTATCAACAGGTCAGAAATCCGTAACACCGAACTGAAGGCTGAAGATATCACCGCACTTAAGCAGTATATATCTGAGGTTTCTGTTGACCCGAACCGCAAGCTCAAGAACACCGTTGTAAGTTCATACGCTTCTCCCGATGGGAAGTTTGAACTTAACGACAAGCTCTCAGCAAACAGGGGAACTGCTGCTGATAAGTTTATCAAGAAGGAATTTGACAAGGTCGAAGCTGCAAAAGCTGACGGTTTCTTCAGCTTACTGACAACTCCGGAAGACTGGGATGGTTTCAAGACAGAGGTTGAGAATTCAACAATCCAGGATAAAGATCTCATCCTGCGTGTTCTTTCAATGTATTCTGATCCCGAAGTTCGTGAGAAGGAAATCAAGAATATGTCATCAGCTTTTGAAGCACTCAAGAATGATATTCTTCCAAAACTCAGAAGGTCAAAGATGATGGTAAGTGTTGATACCATAGGTCGTACCGACGACCAGATCCTTGCCCAGATGAGATCTGATGCAAAAGTACTGAACCTTGAAGAGATGCTCTATGCAGCCACTCTTACTGATGATGTCAACGAACAGCTTAAGTTCTACCAGGTAACAGCTGAAAACTATCCGAAGTGCGTCCGTGCCCATAACAACGTTGCTTACACTCTTCTTATGCTGGGTAAAGCTGATGAGGCTCTTGCATCACTCGAAAAAGCCAAGGCTATTCAGAATAACGATGTCGTTAAGAACAATATGGCATTTGCTTACCTCCTCAGGGGTGAAACTGCAAAAGCAGAGGAGACTTTCAACTCAATGACTGCTGCTACTAACGAATCAAAATGGGGACTTGGTGTAATTGCCCTTACCAGGGGTGAATATGACAAAGCAGTCAACTATTTCGGCAACGAGCCTTGCTTCAACCTGGCCCTGGCCCAGCTGCTTAAAGGCGATGTCAACCAGGCAAAAGCTACTCTCGACAAGATGGAAAGCTGCCCATGCGGTAAGCCTGCATACCTCAAGGCTGTTGTAGGTGCTCGTCTCGACGACAAAACCTATATGCTCAATGGTCTTAAAGAAGCTGTTGCAGCCAATGCAAACTGGAAAGGCTACGCAAAAACCGATATGGAATTTGCAAAATACTTTGCTGACGATGCCTTCAAGGCAGCAGTTCAGTAATCAGGATATTTTCTTCTGAAACAAGAGGCCGTCTCATAACATAATTGAGACGGCTTTTTTATTTGAGTTTTTCTGTAAATTTTTAAGTCTGTATATTTTTGGAAGAGATTTTGAACGGATTCCGGATATAAACAGAGATTTACTGCTAATCCCTTGCAGTTATTTTACTTTGCTGCCTGTTCTGTTTTCCTGATGGAGTATTGGTTGGAAAGGTAGCCGTATACAGGAAGTTTAAGAAGTAATCGAGGATGTTAACCCGAACATCCTCCTTTTTTTTACAATGACCAACAATTATAAATAAAAAAAGAAGGTGCCCTTTTGAGACACCCTCTTTAAGAAAAAGATGGGTAACAGTTTCAGGCCTAACCTGTCATTTTTATGCAGGCTCTAGACAAACAGGTTAAGATTGGCGCTTTCAGTTCTCTCAAGGTAAGTGGCCACGCCACCTATCTGAACTCCGTCAATGAATTCTTCAGCTTTGACTCCCATAATGTCCATAGACATCTGACAGGCGATGAGTTCCACTCCGTTGTTAATTGCGGTTTGCATCATGTTGTCAAGAGAATCCACATTCTTGTCTTTCATCACCATTCGCATCATCCTGCTGCCTATTCCCCCCATATTCATTTTTGACAATCCGAGCTTCTTGCCTGAGGAAGGCATCATCATACCGAACATCCTGCCGATAGTATCTTTTTTGACAGAAGGTTTATGCTGCCGTTTGATTACATTCAATCCCCAGAATGTGAAGAAAATTGTTACTTTTTTCCCGGAAGCGACAGCGCCATTGGCAATGACGAAGGTTGCAAGCGCCTTGTCGAGATCGTCGCTGAAACATATCAGAGTAGCATTGTTTCCGCCACCACGGGAAGCTGTTTTTACTACAGGTTCGCTTTTCCGTACGATAGCTGTTATTTCTGCTCCTTCCCGGGAAAGTTCCACAAGTTCATTCCCGGTAATATTGGCCCAGGCTTTTACGTCTTTGTAAAAACCTGCATCCGATGCTTTTATCCGGATTGCTTCACCAACATCAATCTGATCGATCGACTGCTTTAATTTCAGTACCGGTCCGGGACACTGCAGGCCACAGGCATTGACCTCCTTAAGCTTTCCCAGGTCAACGGGTCCGGGCGCTGGTTTTTCACCGGAGCCCTGGTAAATATGGTCGTCCTTGCCTATATAATCGTTGGCAAAAATATCTTCATTGCTCTGCTTCTGACTTGCTGTTTCAAATGTTTTCAATCCTCCCGAAAGGTTATATACTTCAGCGAAGCCGCTTTGTGTCAGTATCCGGCAGGCTACATGAGCCCTTAGTCCGACTCCGCAGAAGACTATCAGCTTCTTGTCGTGAGGTATCTCTTCGAGATGATTCCTCAATTCATCAAGGGGTATATTTACCGCACCTTCGATGGAACCCAGCTGGAATTCATCGCGTGTACGGATATCGAGTAAAAAGTATTCATTGCTGCAATCGCGCGATATTGCTCGCCATGAAATGTTTTTTGTGATCCCCTCAAGGATGTTTTCAGCTACCATCCCGGCAATGTTGACCGGATCCTTGGCAGAAGAATAAGGTGGTGCGTATGCATGTTCGATCTCTGTAAGGTCATAAACCGTTGCACCTTTCTGGATGGCTGTTGAAAGAAGGTCTATCCTTTTATCCACTCCCTCGAAACCTACAATCTGTGCTCCGAGCAAACGTCCGTCATCGGGTGAGAATGATATTTTTATTGAAACAGGAACCGCACCGGGATAATAACCGGCATGTGATGATGAATGTGTGATGGAATCGGTGTGAGGAATGTTAAGTTTCCCGAGCAGTTTGCCCGAAACGCCCGTTGAAGCTACAGTAATGTCGAATACTTTGGCAATGGCAGTATTGACTGATCCTTTATATCTTCTGTGATTGCCATTTACAAGGTTGTCAGCCGCGATCCTTCCCTGCTTGTTTGCAGGGCCGGCCAGATATGTAATCATTCTGGTGCCGGTTACAGGATTCGGGAACTCGATGGCATCGCCAACCGCATAGATGTTTTCATCAGAGGTCTGCAAAAATTCATTGACTTTAATGCCTCCGGTTTCACCAACCTCCAATCCTGCTTCCCTGGCAAGTTTGTTGTCGGGTTTAACACCTATCGACAACACGACGAGATCAGCCTCAATTGTTTTTGATGAACTCAGTTTTACGACAATGCGGTCGTTGGCCGTCGAAAATGAAGAGACTGCCGTTCGCAGGTAAAACTCAACGTTTTTTGTTTTCAGATGCTGGTGTACAAGAGCAGCCATCGAATAGTCGAGAGGCGTCATAACCTGTTCGGCCATCTCAACAATGGTAACCCTGATACCGTTCCGGTGCAGGTTTTCAGCCATCTCGAGACCAATAAAGCCGGCACCGATGACAACTGCATGCCGTGGCTGTTTCTTCGCGATATAACTTTTGATAAGATCAGTGTCATGCACATTCCGCAATGTAAATATCCCCTCCTGGTTTATACCGGGTAACGGAGGTTTAACAGGCTCGGCTCCGGGTGACAGAACAAGTCTGTCGTACTTTTCGGAATATGAATTGCCGGTGCGCACGTCTTTTACAACTACCTCTTTCCCAATCCTGTCAATCGATAACACCTCCGACAAATTCCTTACATCAACATTAAACCGCTTTCCAAACGATTCGGGTGTCTGCACAAACAACTTGTCTCTGTCGTCTATCGCTCCACCAATGTAATAAGGCAGTCCGCAATTGGCATAGGATATGTACATGCCTTTTTCAAACATTATGATTTCGCCCGCTTCATCCAGACGTCTCAATCGTG
The DNA here is from genome assembly GCA_964494045.1 of uncultured Rikenellaceae bacterium. Lineage (GTDB taxonomy): Bacteria > Bacteroidota > Bacteroidia > Bacteroidales > VadinHA17 > LD21. The sequence continues at coordinate 11,602 of CAZBQM010000060.1, read as the reverse complement.
CCGCTGTTGAAGCTCCTCCGGCAACTCCGCCAACAATAAGGTATTTCATTACAGTACTGTTTAGTGTATTATTTTCTTAAATAAACTTCAAAGAATATATATTGTTCAAAATTATAAATATAAAATACATATGTAAATAAGTGTATAAATATTTGCAGAAATATAACAGTTCAGTTAAGAAGAGGAAAAAAGATTAAAAGTACAGGGTGGCCATATTTTACCGGAACATTATTCAGGCGTTGACCACATAATAATCCGGGTGATAGTTCTCTATTTTTATAAATTTGTGTCTTTCTTACAAATTTATTTTACAATGCAATTAAAACCATGGGTTACTGCAGCCAGATTACGCACTCTGCCGCTTACCGTTTCAAATATTGTTATGGGAAGCCTTATTGCACTCAGCCAGGGGAAGTTCGATCCGCTCATCTTTTTGCTGGGGCTGACAACCGCCGTGCTTCTGCAGATCCTGTCAAACTATGCAAACGACTACGGTGATTTTGTACATGGTGTCGATGAAAACCGTGTAAGCACCTTCGAAAGAGCTCTACAGAGTGGTACAATAGCTCCCCGGCAAATGCGCTGCATGCTTGTGATTTTTTCTGTTCTTTCGCTTGTCTCAGGTATCTCGCTGATAGTTAAGGCTGCCGCTGTAGCCGGACCGGTGGTAATTCCCGTTTTCCTGATTCTTGGAATACTATGCATTTTTGCGGCAATTACATATACCATCGGGAAAAATCCCTACGGCTATATCGGACTTGGTGATATTTCTGTTTTTATTTTCTTTGGAATCATCGGGGTAGGAGGTATCTGTTTTCTTCAGACAGGGCAATGGAATTGGTTAGTGCTTTTTCCTGCTTCCTCATTCGGACTTTTGAGTACCGGAGTGTTGAATATCAATAATATCCGTGACATTGAATCGGACAGGGCAGCCGGTAAAAGAACCCTTGTAATCAGGATTGGCCTCAAATGGGCAAATATTTATCATGCATTTTTAATAATTACATCTGTCGTGCTTGTTATTGTATCAACGGTTATCGACTATCACGGAGCTTTTCAATGGTTATTCCTGCTGACCGTTCCTTTCCTGATTTTAAATGCTTACAGGGTCCGCATTGCAACCAGTCCCGAAATGTTTGATAAAGAACTGAAGCGCCTGTCTATTACCACCTTCTTCTTTTCCTTAGCTTACGGAATAGGACTTGTTTTATAGATTGAGAAAAAGCCAGGCCGGTTGCCGGTATTAAAAACGCCGGAAGCAAAAGAATACTTAATATTGAGCTTCTTTCACTACTTAAACAGTCCTTGACCGGACACTGGTGGCCAACAATCATAAACAAAAAAAGAAGCTGCCCTTTTGAGACACCCTCTTGTATTTTGTACTTACTGAAAGGTAAAGTATGAAGTTTTACCGGGCGACAATGTTATTTCAAGGCTGTTGACAGTCAGGCCCCAGGCCTGAGTTTCCCTGCAAGTTCCCACAGAACGATGCCTGAGCTTACGGCTATATTGAACGAATGTTTTGTGCCATACTGCGGTATCTCAATGCAGGTGTCGCACATATCTATTATCTCCTGGCTGACCCCGTTCACCTCATGTCCAAAGACAAGAGCATATTGTCTGCCTGCTTCAACTTTCATGTCCTGCAGTTCCACCGATCCGTCTGTCTGTTCGATACCTGCAATTAAATAACCCTCCTTTTTCAGGTCCCTTACTGCATCGGCAGTAGATTCATAATGAATCCATTCGACCGACTCGGTGGCTCCAAGGGCTGTCTTCTGAATATCCCTGTGTGGTGGTACCGGAGTGATTCCGCAAAGGCAGATCTTCTTCACAAGGAAGGCATCGGCATTCCGGAATACGGTACCTACATTGTTAAGGCTCCTTACATTGTCGAGGACGACTGCAAAGGGTGATTTCTCAGAATCCCTGAACTGGGCGACACTCTTCCGGCCCAGCTCATTATTAAGAAGTTTGCGCATTATTTTTTCGGTAAAAATAGTCAAAAACCGGGGAAAACTTTTTATATTGTATAAAACGAATTGAAAGAATCACAGCCAGTTATTTCCTAATAATCACACTTTATGAATATCCACGAATATCAGGGCAAATCTCTCCTCATGGCCTATGGTGTTGATATCCAGGAAGGCTTTGTGGCAGAGACACCAGGGCAGGTCGTGACGCTTGCAAAGCAGCTCAGGTATAAGTATGGTTCCGGTCCATTTGTTATTAAGGCGCAGGTTCATGCCGGCGGTAGGGGCAGGGGAGGCGGTATCAGACTGGCACATTCCCCTGAAGAAGCCGGGGAAGTGGCTGAAAAGATGTTTGGGATGAACCTTGTTACGCCTCAGACAGGTCCCCGCGGGAAAACGGTATCAAGGGTTATGGTTGCCCGCGATGTCTATTATCCCGGAGCCACTGAGCCACTCGAGTTTTATGTCAGCATACTTCTTAACCGCGACAGAAGCAGGTATGTAATGATGTATTCCCCAAAAGGGGGAATGGACATAGAAGAGGTGGCGGCCCGTAACCCTGAGCTTATATTCACTGAAGAGATATCTCCTCTTACCGGGCTTACAGGCTTTCAGGCCCGCAATATAGCCTTCGACCTTGGTCTTGGCGGCATTGCCGTGAAGAACATGCAACGTTTTCTCCTGAACCTGTACGATGCCTTCACAGGAAGCGACGCACAGCTGATCGAGATCAATCCGGTACTCAAAACAAGTGATAACAGGGTTCTGGCTGTCGACTGCAAGATGGTCATCGACGACAATGCCCTCTTCCGGCAGGCTGAGATAGCCGGTATGCGCGATACCTCGCAGGAAGATCCTTCAGAGGTCGAGGCGGCACGGCATAACCTCAATTTCGTTAAGCTCGATGGCAATGTCGGGTGCATGGTTAACGGGGCCGGACTGGCAATGGCAACCATGGACCTTATCAAGCTCTCGGGAGGCTCTCCGGCCAACTTCCTCGATGTGGGAGGAGGAGCCACCGAAAAAACAGTCGGGGCGGGTTTCAGAATAATACTGAAGGACCCGGGGGTGAAGGCCATTCTTGTAAACATCTTCGGAGGCATAGTGCGCTGCGACAGGGTTGCCGCAGGTATAGTAAAGGCATGTACCACAATGGCAGTAATGAACCTGCCTGTTATTGTAAGGCTTCAGGGTACAAATGCAAAGGAGGGCAAGGAGATAATCGATAACTCGGGGCTGAAGGTCCGTACGGCAGTTTCCTTCGGGGAAGCAGCCGACCTGGTACGTGAGGCTCTTCAGCATTTACCATGAGGGTTGAAGTAAGAATGTTATTTCTTGTGTGAACTGTCACAGAAGGGCTTACTGGCCGACCGGCCACACCTGCACAGATAGACCTCCGTTGGGTTGTCTGTTATATCTCTCTTAAGGTCTTTCAGAATGAAATTACCGCTTACCTTAACGGGACCTCCGTCAATTACCTCAACGAGAGCCTGTGAATCCGATTTCTGGTTGCTGTTCTCCATTTCTTTCATATATCCTCAAAACCAATCTGCCTGTGCATACCGTCGCAGAAAGGAAGATGATTGCTTGAGCCGCAACGGCACAGGGATATGATACTGTCGTTGACCTCCTTCTTCCTTCCATCGTACTGAAGACTGAAACTTCCCTTAATCACTATCGGACCGTCAATCATTACCTTCACCGAGACAGGATTCTCACTGATCTGGCCGGCATCCTCATCCATAAGCGCGGGACGACGATATTTAATATGGTTGGAATGCTCCGGGCCAACGTCCCTGTTCTTCGCTTCATCGTTCCATTTCCAGGTCAGGGCTTCGGTGGGACAGAGATTCACGACATCAATGATCCTTTCTGTCGTGGCACCGTTCATGTCAATCCACGGCCTTCTGCCCGGATCAAAGACTTCGATGAGCTCCCGGTAACAATATGATGCATGAACGCAGGCTGATGGCTTCCAGTAAACCGTGATATCATCGTTCCTGTACTTCCTGGCTCCTGTCATATGACTGCTTTCGCGATCCATCCTGAGGTTTTATTGTTGGCAATTTAATACTTTTTGTGTAATAATTGTCCTGAATGTCTTGGCAAGTGATGTTTTGAATATCTATATTTGCCTCATATCCTGAAAAGAAGTAGCAGGCTTTTTGTATTGGTCCGGGACCATTATTCCCGGTGACTAAAACAGCAGGGCAGGGGATATTACTTTTTTTCACGAGGAGGAAACGAACTGAGTGAATTAAGGGATCTGATCATTTATTCAGATCAGGTTCAATAAGTTAATTGTAGTTGTATGAAAGGAGGGACTTCCAGGATGTCCGGATCATGGTCTTCTATCAGCATGAAGCTATCATTTATGGCAATTATGTTGCTTTTTCCGTCAGTATTTAGAGTCTCAGGGGAGACTCCGATTCAACTTATGCCATCGGTTGCATGGAGACTGCAGTCCTTTGCCGCCATTACATCGGGTACCTCGATCATTCTGCTGGGAGCATTGCTTGTCATCACCTTTGTCATCCTTTACTTTTCAGCAAAACTCAGAAAAGCCAACCGCGAGTTACGCAGCCGCAACTATAAGATAGAGGAGATAAACAATAACCTCGAGAGATCGAACCGTGAACTGGCTCTTCAGAAAGAAGCAATAACGAAAGAGTATTCCGATTCTGAGAAGTTCTACAGCATGCTTATCCAGTCAGCCGACGATGGCATTTCCTTTTACGACCGCGACTGGAATCTGAAGTTTGCCAATCCGGCTTTCTTTTCAGTCATCGGACTCGATGAGAAGACTTATTTCAGCACGGATACAAAAAATCTCATCCATGATGACGACCGGGATTACGGACACAGACGGATGGAGGCACTTTCGGACGGTGGATTCTTTGAGAGTGAACTGAGGCTGAAGCACAGCGACGGTCATTTTATCACACTTCTTACCCGTTCAGTTACAGTGAAGAACGATAACAATGAGGTTATAGGATCGCTGACAATCTCGCGAGATATAACCGCGTTGAAGCAGGTTCATGAAGACCTGCTCAAAGCTACCAGGGAAGCTGAGGCAAGCAGCAGGCTGAAATCGAGTTTCCTTGCTAACATCTCACACGAAATAAGGACTCCTCTCAACAGTGTTGTCGGATTCTCTAACCTTCTGCTGGCAAATGATATCACCAGGGAAGTGAGGGAGGAATACATTGAACATATTAATCATAACAGTGAAAAACTGCTTCAGATAATTGGCGACATAATCGACCTCTCAAGGCTCGAAAGCTCGCAGATAGAGATAACATACGAGGAAGCCTCGGTCAATGGCATCGTAAGTGAGACCATTGAGGAAGCCCGTAACATGATAAAGAGGAACGAGAAGTCAATCATTCTTAATGTCAAAAACCAGCTTGAAGTGACTGACGACCTTGTTTTTACAGACAGGGTTTGGCTTAAGAGGGTCCTTAACCATCTTATGGACAATGCCGTTAAATTCACCCTCGAGGGCTATATTGAGCTTTCCTATTCAAGGCAGGATCAAAACCTTGTATTCAGTGTCCGCGACACAGGTATCGGTATCAACAAGGAGAACCTCGACCGAATCTTTGAGGAGTTCCGCCAGGAGATCGATGGGCATCACAGACCTTTCGAAGGACTCGGCGTGGGCCTTACCCTGGCCAAGGAAGTCATCGAGAGGATGGGCGGAAAGATATTTGTTGAATCGGAGAAAGGAGTGGGTTCCGAATTCAGTTTCTCAATTCCTTACAGGCCAGCCGGAGGAGCGCAGAAGATAAAGGCCAGGACCGTTGCTGCACCGGCAGGAGCTGTTCCTCTTAACTGGAGCACAAAAAAATGCCTGCTTGTCGATGATAACAAGGATGTCCTTATCTATCTCAACCGTGTTCTTGTTGATACAGGAATTAAAATTTTTACTGCAAGGTCAGGCGTCGAAGCTCTCAATATTATGAAGAGCGTACCCGACCTTGATGTCATCCTTCTTGATATGCAAATGCCTGAGATGAACGGCATAGATACCACAAGGGAGATAAGGAAGTTGAGGAAGGATCTTCCGATCATAGCCCAGACTGCCTTTATCTTTGAAGACGATAAGGATATTATTCTTGAAGCCGGCTGCGACGCCTGCCTCATAAAACCCATAAGGAAAGACCATCTTCTGACTGTGATGTCTTCATTTATCAAACCCGACTGACACCCGTACGTTTTCTCCGATATCCTGACAGGCCTCAGATAATGGACCGGATGCTGCCATCTGTTGGTTTTTCTTACTAATTTGCATCTCACTTTATCATATGGCACACCAGTTTGCCGATATTATTCTGCCTCTTGCAGTTAAAGGGAGGTTTACATACCGGATACCCGAGAAATTTCTCTCTGTTGTCAGACCCGGGGTGAAAGCCGTTGTGCCTTTTGGGAGCCGTAACATCTATACCGGCATCGTATCAGCTGTCCATGACAATCCTCCTGAAGGAGGAAAGATAAGGGATATAACCGACATACCCGGTCCTGAGACCGTTATCACCTCCATCCAGCTCAGATTCTGGCAATGGATTGCTTCATATTATATGTGTACCGAAGGGGAAGTGATGAAAGCAGCCCTTCCGGGAGCCATAATACCCGATGGACTTCAGACGTCGGGTGTTAATGAGAAGTACAGGCCCCGGCAGGAAATTTTCGTAGAGCTCGCTGAGGCGTTTACTGAAGAAAGGCTGAATAGTATCCTTGATTCCCTCAGAAGGGCTCCGAAACAGGCCGATGTGTTTGAAGCCTACCTGGCTGTAACAGACTATCCCGACTCCAATGATCCGGCCCCGGTCAGTAAATCCCATCTTATCAGGGAATCAGGGGCTTCTCCTCAGAATATCGATGCCCTTGTCAGGAAGAAGGTGCTGTCGTATATTTCAATAAATGTATCCAGGCTCGACACTCCTGATGGTCCGACGTCAGATCTGAACAGGCTGAGCACGGCGCAGGAAGAAGCCTATGCCTCGGTATGCAGGCAACTTGAAGAGAAGAAGATATCACTGCTTCACGGAGTGACCTCCAGCGGAAAGACTGAATTATATATCCATCTTATCAGCGAACAGCTTAAGAAGGGGAAACAGGTACTTTACATGCTTCCCGAAATAGCCCTTACAACCCAGATAATAATGCGTCTGAGGAAGTATTTCGGGGCAGTAACGGGAGTATATCATTCGCGTTTCAACGACCAGGAGAAGGTCGAGATATGGAAGAAGGTGTCGCAAAGGGAAGAAGACGGTGGCTACAGGCTCATCCTCGGGGTGAGGTCGGCGCTCTTCCTGCCTTTCACCGACCTGGGCCTGGTGATCGTCGATGAGGAGCATGACGGTTCATACAAACAGCACGATCCGGCACCAAGGTATCATGCCCGCGACTCTGCAATTGTACTGGCATCGCTTCATAATGCCCCGACCGTTCTCGGGTCGGCCACTCCTTCGATGGAAAGCTATAACAACGCCATGGCAGGGAAATACGGGCTCACAGAGCTCAACGAGAGACATGGGGCCATAAAGCTTCCTTCCATTGTGATTGCCGATACACGCGAAGCTGCAAGGAGGAAGCTGATGACTTCACACTTCACGCCCCAGCTGCTCAATGCTGTTGACAATGCCCTGGGAAACAAGGAACAGGTGATTCTCTTCCAGAACAGAAGAGGCTTTTCGTCATATGTTGAATGCTCCGAATGCGGATGGATACCTACATGCACCCGCTGTGCCGTAAGCCTGACATACCACAAAGGCATAAACAGACTTGTTTGTCATTATTGCGGCTATGAGACACCGGTACCTTCGCGGTGCGGAAACTGCGGATCGCCGGGTATGCAGACCAGGGGTTTTGGCACTGAAAAGATTGAGGATGAGATAAAGATTGTCTTTCCCTCGGCCCGTGTTGCCAGGCTCGATCAGGACACGACAAGGAATAAAAACTCCTTTTCGAGGATAATAGAAGCCTTTGCAGGAGGTGAAACTGATATCCTTATCGGAACCCAGATGATTTCAAAGGGACTCGACTTTGAAAACCTGACTGTTGTCGGGATACTGAATGCCGACAACCTGCTTAACTTCCCTGACTTCAGGGCTTACGAGAGAAGCTACCAGCTTATTGAACAGGTAAGCGGACGTGCGGGAAGACGGCAGAAGCAGGGAATTGTTGTGATACAGACCTCAGATCCGCGTAACAGGATAATAAGGCTCGTGCTGAACCACGACTATAAGAATATGTTCAGGCTGCAGGCTGAAGAGAGGAAGACCTTCAACTATCCGCCATTCTGCAGGATGATAAGGGTCAGCATAAAGCATCATGAACGGTCGCAGCTTGACAGATATGCCGGAATATTGGGTGATGAACTCAAACAACAGTTCGGTAAACGGGTACTGGGACCCGAATACCCGCTTATTGGCCAGGTCCAGCTCTGGTATATAAAGAATATCCTCATCAAGATAGAAAGGGAAAAGCCGGTGGCAAAAGCAAAAGAGCTGATTGCCTCTGCTATTGAAAAAGTCATGAAAGAGAAGGGAGCATCATCACTGAGGATTGCGGTTGACGTGGATCCATATTAAGAAAAAACATATGCTGTTAAGCCCGGCCTGACCGGTCAGGTGAAAAGATGCCATTAATAGCCTGGCAGCTTGCCGCAGTACAAAAAGTGCTAAATTTGGAACATAATAAAGTCGCTGATGAAGATTGAAGTATCGAATGGTGAGATAATAGACAAGCTGACCATAGTCAGTATCAAGCTCGAAAGGATCCACGACAGGGAAAAACGTGAAAACCTCCAGAAGGAATATGAGGTCCTGAAGGAAGCCGCAGGGTCAATAATGGAAACAGAAGATCCGCTTTACAGGGCTCTTTATGAGGTTAACTGCAAACTCTGGGATATCGAGGACAGGATAAGGGAATTTGAAAGGAAGAAAGACTTCGGGGCAGGTTTTATCTCTGTTGCCAGGGAGGTCTATTTCAACAACGATAAGAGGTCTGAGATAAAGAAGGAGATCAATATCAGGACTTCATCGGGACTCACAGAAGAGAAATCATACGGAAAATACTGATATGCGACTTCTTGTCATCCGCTTGTCGGCCATGGGTGATGCCGCCATGGTTGCCCCTGTCATCCGGGGTTTGAGACGGAGCCATCCTAATGCAGAGGTAGTGTTGCTTACAAGGAAATCCTTCGGGCATTTCTTCAAAGGTATACACGGGGTGCACCTTTTTTTTCCCGACCTTAAGGGAAGGCACTATGGTGTTACCGGCCTTTACAGGCTTTACAGGGATATCTCCAGCCATGGTAAGATTAACCATGTTGTCGACCTTCATGATGTTCTGAGATCAAAGATACTCCGTGCCTTCTTCAGGATGGCCGGGGTGAAAAACACTGTTATTGACAAGGGGAGGAAGGAAAAGAAGGCCGTCGTTGAAGGACGTTCGCGGCAGCAACTTAAGCATACCGTTGAGAGGTACCGGGAGGTGTTTGAAAGGGCAGGGTTACCCTTTGAGATCCCTGAGGGGCCGTGGATCATTCCGGGAGCGGATGTCTCACGGTCAATCAATAACCTCTTCAGGGATGATGACCGCCTGAACATTGGCGTTGCACCATTTGCCAGGCATAATCTTAAGAGCTGGCCTGTTAAGAATATGATAAGCCTGATGGAAAGGATAGGGGAGAAATACAGGGTTAAGTTCTGGCTTTTTGGAGGGGGAGATGAGATCTCCGGCCTCGAAGCCATAGCCAAACGCGTTGGAGACTCGGAGGTCGTTGCCCTGCGTTTCTCTTCCGGTGAAGAGCTTGCCCTGATAGCAAAGCTCGATCTAATGATATCGATGGATTCGGCTAACATGCACCTTGCTGCCCTGGCGGGTACCAAAGTGGTAAGTATATGGGGAGCCACCAGTCCGCTTACAGGCTTTGGACCATGGATGCAACCTCCGGTATACGAGGCTGCGATACCTGTTTCCGAACTCGAATGCAGACCCTGTACTGTCTTCGGTAAGGGAGAATGCAGGAGAGGCGACCTTGCCTGTCTTTCATGGCTCAGTCCCGACAAGGTCTTTGAGAGGGTGGAGACAGCTCTGAAATGAGCTGGTAATGATGATGAGGCAATCCGGGATTTTGAAAAGGAATTAAGAAAAAATAAATAACACATTATGAAAAAAATCTTTCTCACAGCTTGTTTCTGCGCGATGGCGCTGTTTCTGCATTCGCAGGTTACGAAACCGCCACGGCTTATTGTCAGGGGCGATGATATGGGTTCGTTCCATGCAGCCAACTCTGCCTGTCTGAAAAGTTCCGTGGAGGGTATAGAGCAGAGCATCGAGGTTATGGTGGTATGTCCGTGGTTCCCGGAGATGGTGAAGATGCTCAGGGATCATCCCGGCATAGACATAGGTCTTCACATGACGATAACAAGCGAATGGGACGACATGAAATGGCGGCCGCTGACGCCCTGTCCGGGACTCACGGACGATAACGGTTTTTTTCTACCGCAGATAAGACCGAACAAGGACTATCCCGGGCTGTCGGTCATGGAAAGTGACTGGACCATGAAAGAGATTGAAAAAGAGTTCCGGGCCCAGATAGAGATGTGCCTGAAGAACTTCCCCCAGACCACACATATATCGGGGCACATGGGTTCGACGGCCTTTGACAAGAAAGTGGCTGAGCTCACAAGGAAGCTGGCCAAAGAGTATAACCTGGCCGATGTAAGCACAGATCCTTCAGGCGACTATGGCATAACAGGCATCACCTATGCCGGTCCCCATGCCACCTATGAGGAGAAGGAAGCAAGTTTCATTAAGATGCTCGGGAGCCTCGAGCCGGGCAAGACATATATGTTCCTTGATCACCCTGGCTATGACAGCGATGAGATGCGAGGGGCTTTCTTTGCAGGCTATGAGAATGTTGCATCAGACAGGCAGGGAGTCACGGATCTCTTTACAAGTGAGAAGATAAAGAATTTCATCAGGGAGAAAGGCATTGAGCTTGTCAGTTACCACCAGGTGACTGAGGCTTTCGAAAAGAGATGATTCCTCGAATAACGGAATGAAAAGAAGATGGATAGTGATGCCACAGGCAAAAGAGTAATATATCAGGAAGCAGCATAAGATGGATATTAAAGAATTGCAGCGGATGCTGCTTGAGGCTTATTCGAAAGACAATCTGAATAAGATATCCCTCACGCTTATAAATCTTTACAAGACACAACAATATAGTGCACTGCAAAAGATTGCAGAAATAGTAAGCGACTTTGTTACTATTACTATTGAGGATGACGGGAAAGGTTTTTCAAAGCTGATAATGCTTTATCATCCCGACAGGGCAGGTTATCATATCGGTGAAATTAACAGGCTGGCAGCTGAAAATCTGTACGACAGGTTACTGGAGTATTCTCATATACTCAGGCTTGAGAAGATTGAGGAGATTGCAGTTGCAATGGAAAGTTATGAAGATATCGATTATTCGCCGGTTTACGATTGGGATATGGAGACAGAGGGTTTTACCATTATCAGTGACAGGGAGCCTGTTGATATTATAAAGACAAAGACCAATACAGATCCGGTGGGTTATACTTTTTACGATGCCATAAAAATAAGGGAGT
>CAZBQM010000059.1:5648-16392 GCA_964494045.1 uncultured Rikenellaceae bacterium | reverse complement strand
TCGCTCTTGCTCATATTCGTCAGCTTGGCGCTTTCAACAATGAGGTCGGCCAGATGTCTGTAGAACTTTTTGGCTATTCCTGTTCTTTCTTTTTCAGATAGTTCAGGGAAAGCATTTCTCAGGTTATTTTCAACTACTTTCCTCCTGTAGGAAGGAAAATGGTAGAGCAGTAAGTAAAGGAGATCTGAAAATATATAGAGTACAGGGAGTGGCAAAAGGGCAAAAAGCCGGATTATTACTTTCAGAATATTGAAACCAATGGTTTTCATCATTTATTTCTGAATGTTCAGTTCGAATTTACTTATGAGTTCCATCATCCCGGGATAGACCATTTTGTTCCCGGCAACTATCTCGTAACCCGTCATACCATCCGTTCTGCCCTGGAAATCACTTACAACACCACCGGCTTCCCTGACCAGGATACTTCCTGCCGCAATATCCCACAGGTGAAGGCTATACTCAAAGAAGACCTCAAACCGCCCGCAGGCCACATATGCCAGGTCAACAGCAGCCGAGCCTAGTCTCCTGATACCATGTGAGTTCCTGACGAGGTAACTGAGGCAATCCATATATTCGGTAAGCCTGTTAAAGTCGTAGTAGGGGAAACCGGTTGCTACAAGTGAATCGGCTATAGAAGCCCTGTCCGACACATGGATCTCATGGCCGTTAAGCCAGGCTCCGCCTTTCTTCCACGCTGTAAAAGTCTCCTTGCCTCCTGGCTCATGGACAACCCCTGCAATTATTTCATCGTCTTCCATAAGCCCTATGCTTATCGAAAAAGGATGGAGCGAATGCAGGAAGTTGGTTGTCCCGTCGAGGGGATCTATCACCCAACGGTATTTCTCACCTTTCTTCGAAGAGGTACCTTCTTCAGTCATAAAACCGGCTGAAGGAAGCAGTGATCCGAGCTTCTCAACAAGCATCTCTTCAGAACCCTTGTCGACATAACTCACAAAATCATGAAGACCCTTTGTTTCTATCCTTGACTGGTCGAATGCTCCGGACTCTTTAAGGAGAAACTCTCCCGTTTCCATAGCTATCTCCTCAACATTACTGCATAATTGTTTAAGATTCATCTTGTTGATCTGTTAATTCCACTCTTAACCTGCCTGAAGGTGCAGGCTCTCCGATCCTTACTTCCCTGATAGTGTTTATAAGTTTCTTCTGCCAGGGGTATTCAACCCGCAGGTAGTTGCCTGTAAGACCGGTAATCATCCCTTCGGATCTGACCTGTTCGAACAGCACTTTTGCTGTTTTTTCTTTGTTGAGAACGCAGAAATCCAGGTGTTTTTCTGCTGATAATGCACAGAGCTGCCGGCTCCTTTCGGCTATTATTGCCGGGCTGACCCTGCCTTCCATCTTCTCTGCCGGCGTTCCAGGTCTGGCTGAAAAGCTGAAAGCGTGAAGGTAGGACAGAGGTAATGATTTCAGAAAATCGTATGTGTCTTTAAAATCGGAATCACTTTCCCCGGGGAAGCCCGTGATAACATCGGCGCCAATCCCGGCAAGAGGCATTTTTTCCCTTATTGCCCGTATTCGGTCAGCAAATACCTCCCTTCTGTATCGTCGTTTCATCAGTCCCAGTATTCTGTCGGATCCGCTTTGAAGTGGTATGTGAAAATGAGGCATTATTCTGTTGCCTGAAGCCGCCATACTGATGATCTCATCGGTCAGAAGGTTAGGTTCTATAGATGAGATCCGCAGCCTTTCAATACCTGGCACCTTTACAAGTTCGGTAAGCAATCCTGCAAAGGTTTCACCCGTGGATTTTCCGAAATCGCCTGTATTGACACCGGTAAGGACTATCTCCTTTACACCGTGACCGGCTATGCCGCGGGCTTCAGCGACTATTGTGTCTATCGCGGGATTCCTGCTTTTCCCTCTTGCAAGCGGGATTGTACAATAGGAACACCTGTAGTCACAGCCGTCCTGCACCTTAAGGAATGACCTGGTTCTGTCGTCGACAGACCAGGAATTAAAAAACGCATCGTCGGGTTCTGAATTGCAGCCATAGACCTCTGCCTGTCCCTTTACTTTTATCCTGTCGATAAAGGAGGCAACATCGTATTTTTCATTCATGCCAAGAACAAGATCCACGCCGGGGATTGAACTTATCTCTTCAGGACGCAGCTGTGCATAGCATCCTGTTACGGCTATCACAGCGCCGGGAGACATGTTACGAAACTTTTTAATGGCCTGCCTGCATTTTCTGTCGGCAACGTCAGTAACGGTACATGTGTTAATAACATAAATGTCGGCCCCTGAATCAGGGCCGACCTTTTCAAAACTCTCCTCCGGAAATGACCTTGAGATTGTTGATGTCTCGGCAAAATTCAACTTACAGCCAAGAGTATAAAAAGCTACTTTTCTTTTGTTTTTGTTCATTTTAATAAATGACCACTGCAGGTTCTGCCTGCCCGGGCCTATGCATCCTTTTTATCTTTCTGATTTTTAATTTTTTTCAGGTATATATTCCTGAATTCTACATCTTTCCCTTCACTCTGCAGACAAATATGTCCGCTCGTTATCGTCAGGCCGCTACCACGGTTCTGAAGGAGGCCGTTGACTGTGACTTCAATACTGTCACCAAGGCAGATGATATCCATCGAGTTCCATTCGCCGACAGGCTTTTCGTTTGAAGGGTTCATCTTTTTCACAGCCATCTTTGATTTGTCGGTCCTCTCGTTCATATCAGACCCACTCATACACAACAGATCACCCGCATTGCCTGCAGCAAGCTGGTTCTCAATACATCTCAGCCAGATGGTGTCGGGTTCCTGCCCATGAATGAAAACCCCGCTGTTGCTTGCTTCCACAGGCCAGCGCCATTCAACATGAAGGGCATAATCGGAATAATTGTCCCTGGTACGCATGTATCCGAAAGGGTCACCCTTGATGTGGATCACTCCGTCGACAACAGTAAATACTCCAGCCGGATCAACAGATTCGTCCTTGAGCTTGAATACCCAGTTCTTCAGGTCTTTTCCGTTAAATAGTTTCTTGCCAGCCGGTTTTTCCACCTTTGCTTTACCTGCCTTTTTTGTTTTACCCTCCTGTGCCACAGCCCCTGTCTGACCAACGATCGACATTATCAGTACAAGCGCGGCAATTCTTGCAATACTTCTTCTCATTTTTCTTAGGTTTTGGTTAATGAATGACTATTTCGCGGTTTGGGGATAATTACAGAAGCTTGCTGGCCAGTTCAGCCAGGAAACTACGTTCTCCCTTAACAAGGTTGACATGTGCAAACAGATCCTGATCCTTCATCTTATCAGAGAGGTAACTCAGACCATTTGAAGCGGTATCGAGATAGGGGGAGTCAATCTGTTCTATATCCCCGGTAAATACCATCTTTGTGCCTTCTCCGGCTCTTGTAATGATAGTCTTAATCTCGTGTGGAGTAAGGTTCTGGGCCTCATCAACGATGAAAAAGATACTTGATAGACTTCTTCCCCTTATATAGGCAAGGGGAGTAATCACAAGCTTTTCTTCCTTCACCATGTCGTTGATCCTCAGGAATTCGGGACTCTGGTGACTGAATTTGTGCTTTATCACAGTCAGATTATCATATAAGGGCTGCATATAGGGATCCATCTTTTCCTTAACATCTCCGGGAAGGAAACCAAGATCCCTGTTGGCAAGTGGAACAATCGGCCTGGCAAGGAAAATCTGTTTGTACCTTTTATGTTGCTGAAGCGCTGCAGCAAGCGCTAGAAGGGTTTTCCCCGTTCCTGCCTTGCCTGTGAGAGATACAAGCTGAACCTCGGGATTAAGCAGGGCATCCAGTGCAAAGGTCTGTTCAGCGTTCCTCGGCTCAATTCCATAGGTGCTCTGCTTGGTCACCCTGTTGAGCGTTTTGGTTACCGGACTGTAATGCGCAAGAGCACTGGAACCATTATTCCTCATAATGAAGAACTTGTGCCCCTTCATTGCCGGATCGAGATTGAGTTCGGATGCGCTGACTCCTTCAGGCATTTCATACAGCTTGCTGATAAGCTCCTGACTGACACCTTCAAATACCTGTATGCCCTTGTATAGCTCATCTAAATTGGCGACTTTGTCATTCCTGTAATCCTGTGCAACAATTCCGAGAGATTTAGCCTTCATCCTGAGGTTAATATCCTTGGTGATAAGGACAACGGTCTTGTCCTTATTGGAGTTGCAGACATAATCGCAAATGGCAAGAATCCTGTGATCGGCCGTCCTTTCGGGGAAAGAAGCACTGACCTTCTCAGAGAAATCGCGTCCTGTCTCAATATGAAGATTCCCAAGACCAACTCCAAGGGGGATATTTGCGGTAAGAAGCATGTCGCCTGAAAGCTTGTCAAGTTCACGGGTAAACTCCCTTGCATGGAAATTTATGAGATCATTTCCTTTCTTGAATTTATCAAGCTCCTCCAGAACAACTATCGGAATTATTACATCATTTTCCTCAAAATTGTAAATACACGTGAAGTCATGCAGCAATACATTAGTGTCAATTATAAAAAGCTTCTTGTTGTGTTTTTTTATCATGCTCAAAAAATTGATTATCAATGTATAAGTGTAAACCGAATGCACTTTGTTCCGAAGTTGTAAAAATAACTATTTTATACTATTAATTGGTATCAATGCTGAAAGTATGTTATTTTGCACCTCCTGATACCGGTGTCTCAGTCACGCCGATACGTTATCACAGTTCCATCACGGAATGACCATATTAAGACTTATGAACTACGAAGAGACCATCCGGCTGCTTTATTCAATGCTTCCTGCCTATCACCGGATAGGAAAGGCAGCTTACAGGAATAACCTTGACATAACAATTGCTCTCGATGAGTATTTTGCCCATCCCCATAAGAAATTCAGGATAATACATATTGCTGGTACAAACGGGAAGGGATCTGTTTCACATATGATTGCATCGGTGTTGCAGGAAGCAGGTTACAGGACAGGTCTTTATACTTCCCCCCATCTGAAGGATTTCAGGGAAAGGATAAGGGTGAACGGCAGAATGATACCTGAACCACAGGTAGTCAGCTTTGTCGAAAAGCACAGGGAGATTATTCACAGGCTCAAACCATCATTCTTTGAACTTGTATCTGCCATGGCCTTTGACCATTTCGCCAATGAAAAGGTTGATATTGCCGTCATCGAAACCGGATTGGGAGGGAGGCTCGATTCAACAAACATAGTCAGTCCCATATTGTCGGTCATCACAAATATCGGGCACGATCATATGGATCTTCTTGGCGACACTTTTGAGAAAGTAGCAATGGAGAAAGCCGGGATAATAAAGCCGGGTGTACCTGTGGTCATAAGTGAGACCCAGGTTTCGGTTAAGGATGTTTTTGCAGGTGTGGCGGAAGAAAAACATTCTCCTCTTTTGTTTGCCGATCAGCATTTTAAGGCCGTACTCTCCGGTCAGGATGTATCAACCGGAGTAAGAAATTTCTCAGTATCTGCGATCGGATCGGGCGAGGTATTGAATGGCAGTACTCCTCTGGGTGGTGATTACCAGTCAGTGAATATCCAGGCGGTTTTTGCTGTATTTAATACCCGTCCCGGTGGTATCAGCCTTGATAACAGGGTTATCCTTGAAGGAATAAGAAAGGTCATTGCCAATACAGGTCTCTCAGGCCGCTGGCAGATCCTTTCGACCAGGCCTCTGACGATATGCGATACCGGTCATAACAGGGAAGGTCTTCAGTATGTTACAGGACAGCTTGAGAAACTGCCAAAGAAAGAACTGCACATGGTTATTGGTTTTGTCAGCGACAAGGACCTGAGCCTTGTACTTCCACTTCTTCCGAAATCTGCAAGGTATTATTTCACAAAGGCATCCATCCGGAGAGCCCTTGACGGGCATGAACTTATGAGGCAGGCGGCTGGATATGGCCTGAAGGGATCGGCATACCCCGATGTCAGAACCGCTTTTGAAGCAGCACAGGCGGCAGCCGGTGAGTCGGATGTGATATTTATCGGCGGAAGTACCTTTGTTGTTGCTGAAGTGATCTGATATTCCTTTATTGGATTTCCATATCACAGCCACAGGAAGGTTGTTCCCTTCATGATTTACGTAGTGCTTCTCTGAAAAAGTACTGCTCACAACCCGAAGACAGAGCCAATCGCGGCCTTCAGGCTTTCGTTACTACCATTTGCTGAAGGGATTGTCGACAACAATGCGTTCCTTCCTGTTGGCAAGTGTAAATCCTATGTCGTAAATGGCTTTTGTAACAAGCTCCATCTTTTCGAAATCGATCTTGCCGATCACATCGCCCGGAGTATGGTAATCAGTGTGAATACCTGTCGAAAAAAACAAAATGGGGATATCCTTCCTGACAAAGTTATAATGATCACTTCGCGAAAACAGCTGCAGAGGATGATTCCTCCCGCTCAGACTATAGTCAAAGTCGATGATACTGTTTTTGTCAGCTTCTTCCGCTATCTTTAGCAGATCGCTGCTCTGGTTGCAGGCAATAGTAAAAACAGTGTTGGGTCCGCTCATGGGGTTTTCCCCGGTGGAATCGGCTACACCCTTCACCCTTCCTATCATATCAATATTGATGTCTGCGATAGTCTTCCCGACAGGGAATAAAGGATTTTCAGAGTAATATTTTGAACCATAGAGTCCTAACTCTTCGCCCGAGACCCAGAGAAAAGCAACCGACCTTAGCGGTTTCTCAGGCAAACTGCTGAAGGCATCGGCCAGCTCGAGAAGGGCTGAACAACCCGAGGCATTGTCGTCGGCTCCGGTGTTAATCCTGTCGCCCGATCCGCCAATATGATCCATATGTGCCGAAAAGATAAGCACTTCATCCTTGAGAACAGGATCACTTCCTTCAATATAACCTGCAATATTCTCCAGGTTTTCTTCCGTGGTCATGGATGCTTCGGTGATCCGCATTTTCTTGTTTTTTATTTCAAAGGAACGGGGTTTCCTGTCGGAGTCAATGCTTTTCTGAAGGCTCTCAAGTGTGAATGCGGTTCCTCTGAGGAGTTCATCAGCAACTTTCAGGTGAACGAAGATCATCTTCGGAATGCCGGGCAGATCAATGTCGCCTGTATTTGATCCCTTGACCGAGAGTTCAGAACCAAGCTGGGCAGCAAGACCGGGATATTGTTCTTCGAGAGTCGAATAACCCGACTTTGGATCGGCAACGAACAACACTGCCCTGGCTTTTGTGAAAACAAGAGTCATGATCTTTCTTTGTATACCTGTATATGGACTCTCTCCGGGACTTTCAAACACCGTAGCCCCATCCTCTGAAAGAGGAGACCTGTTCATGACAAGTAATATCTTTCCTTCGGTCTTTATTTTGTCAAAGTCGTTGTACCCGAATTTGTCATTCTTTATGCCATACCCTGCAAAGACCACCTCTCCTTCCACTTCAAAATCTGATGCCCCGGAGGGGTAGAGCTGATACATCGGTTCCCTGATTAACATTGTATCCTTGTTGCCTGAAACAACGCTTATATTGGTCTTCTGCCTGTCCATCGATTTTCTTATGACCGGATAGGACTGGACATAACTCTGACCATTTGCTGGCTTGAGCCCCAGAAGTTTTATCTGTGTTTCAATATATGAGGCGGCAATCTCCAGTCCAGGTTCCCCGTTCATCCTTCCCTGGAGTAGGGGAGAGGCAAGGAATGAAAGATGACTTTCAAGATCGGTCGACGAGATTTCAGATTTTCCCTGCCCTGGGACCTGTGCAGACAGTTCGGGCGGAAAACTTATCAGCATGCAAATCAATACAGCACTAGTGTGTCTAAGGTACTTTTTCACTTCGTTTTTTTAAGAAGCTAAAGGTAAAAATTATTAATCAGGTTTTTTTTGTAAATTTGCAGCTTATTTTTCAATGATGGAGGTAAATATATTTTTCTGGTTGGGCTTTCATGCTTTTATTTTTGCTATGCTGGCCCTCGACCTGGGGGTCTTTAATAAGAAATCTCATACAGTAGCTGTAAAGGAAGCTGTTATCTGGAGTGGCGTCTGGATTGCCCTTGCAATGCTTTTCAACCTCTTTGTATTGTTTGAATTCGGAAAGACAAAAGCTCTGGAATTTCTTACGGGTTATGTGATAGAGTATTCTCTCAGTGTTGACAATATATTCGTTTTCATACTGATATTCTCGTATTTTTCGGTTAAGCCCCAGTATCAGCACAAGATCCTTTTCTGGGGTATTCTTGGAGCCCTCGTGATGAGAGGCATTTTCATCTTCGCCGGTGTGGCGCTGATAAATAAATTTCACTGGGTGATACTCATCTTTGGCGCCTTCCTGGTGTTCTCGGGAATCAAAATGCTTTTCCAGAAAGACACCGCAGTGGATCCTGAGAAAAATCCGGTTGTGAGATTTTTCAGGAAGTTCTTTCCGGTTTCGGAGAATGATCATGGCGGCAGGCTCCTTGTCAAAGAGAAAGGGAAGATGCTTGCCACACCTCTGTTCCTGGTCCTTCTGATAATCGAATCATCTGACCTTATGTTCGCCGTTGATAGCATCCCTGCCATACTGGCAATAAGTCACGACAGGTTTATTGTATATACATCAAACATTTTCGCCATTCTGGGATTGCGATCGCTTTATTTTGCAGTATCCGGAATAATGAGTCTGTTCCGCTATCTAAAGGTCGGACTGTCTTTTGTACTGTCGTTCGTGGGACTTAAGATGCTGGCCTCCTATTTCCATTTTGAGATACCAACCCTGCTCTCGCTGGGCGTGATTATTTCAATATTGGCCATATCAATTCTTGCCTCCCTGATCATCAGAAAGGACTGATTTGCTAACTATTTTATTTCTAATAGTTTTTCCTGTTGGGAGAAAATAGTATTTTTATTGCCAATTTGTGAAGGTGATTGATATCCGACTAAGACAAAAGGGCACATGAAATCTACAAGTCAGAAACCGACAATTCCATGGATATTGATCGGGCTCTTTTTTGTCATTGCGGTAACCAGTGTCATCCTTGGCATACTCTATTACAGGAATCACAAAAAACAACTTTTCAACGACCAGCTTAATGAATTGTCAGTTGTAGCCGACCTGAAGGTTCGCCAGATCGTAGAATGGCGGCGTGAGAGATTGTCCGACGGATCGGTTATAAGCACAAACCTGCCCCTTATCAGACTGTTTAAAAGTTATTTTGACGATCATGATAACATGATAGTCAGAAATGACGTCCTCTTTACACTGAAGTCACTGACGGTCAACTCCGATTACAAAAATGTGTTGCTTGTCGACACGGCTTCAAACGTTATGCTGTCTTTTCCCGACAGGGATACTCTTGTCGGCGACCATCTCCGTCCCATGATAAGGGAACTGGCTCGTAACCCTGAAATTGTATTAAGCGACATTCACCAGACAAGTAAGGTAAGTTTTATTCATCTCGATCTCTTGGTTCCCCTTGTCTCAAAAACAGAAAGTGATTCAAGCCTCTTCGGCTTCCTGGCTTTCAGGATCGACCCTTCAGATCTGCTTTACCCGTCAGCTCAGACCTGGCCCCTGCCTTCAAAGACTGCTGAGGCTCTTCTCCTGAGAGAGGAAGGAGACAGTGTTTACTATTTCTACGAACCCCGTTTCAGGAAAAACACCGACGTTGTCTTTAAAACCTCGAAGGAAGAGGATAACCTGCCTTTCACCCTGTCAAGGAGTGGTGCTGAAAGCACCCTGGACGGTGTTGACTACAGGGGTAGAAGGGTCATCGCCGCGATGAAGAAAGTGCCTGAATCAACGTGGCACCTGGTGGCAAAAATCGACCATGACGAAGTGCTTGCTGAACTTAATGACCAGATCACACTGATCATAATCATCATAATACTCTTCATACTGACTGCCGGACTTTTTCTCGGGATGATTGAGTGGAACGAGAGTGTGAGGTTCTACAGGAGCAGGTATGAGGCAGAACTTGATCATCTCGCGCTGGTCAAGCATTTTGACTATATCCTGAAATATGCAAATGATATTATTTACCTGACCGACAGGAAACTGAATATAATAGAAGCCAATGACAGGACTGCCGAGGCCTGCCAGCTTTCAAGGGACGACCTCATCGGAGCTTCAGTTACAAGGATAGTGGAACCGGGTCATGTTGAAAGTATGCTGGAGGAAACACGCCTGATAGGGGAGAACGGTTATGCTACCTATGAGACAATGCTTCTCAGAAACGATGGTTCGGTCTTTCCCGTGGAGATTAGTGCCAGGGAGGTTGAGATTGAAGGTGTGAAATACTACCAGTCTATATGCCGGGATATTACTGAAAGGAAAAACTCAGAAGAGACTCTCAGGGAAAGTGAAGAACGTTTCAGAAAAATCTTTGAGGAAAGTCCCTTCGGAATAGCCATGACCGCGAAGGATCTCACCATCCTCAGGGCCAACGCTGCTTTTTGCAATATGATCGGCTATACTGAAGAGGAACTCCGTTCATTTGTTTTCAGGAATTTTACCCACCCCGGGTATATTAAGAATGACGAGATATCCCTGATGAAACTGGTGGCAGAGGAAATACCCATTTATCATACTGAAAAACGTTATATAAGAAAGGACCGTTCTATAATATGGGGTTCAACCACAATAAGCATACTGAGAAATAACAACCAGGAGGTTCAGTGCTTCCTGGCTATGGTCGAAGATATTACATCGCGTAAAATGGCAGAGGAAGAAGTTGAGAAATCGTTTGCCCTCATCAGTACCACTATAGAATCGACTGCCGACGGTATACTTGTCATCGATGGAAACGGGAAGATAGTATTATATAACAAGAAATTTGC
>CAZBQM010000059.1:0-5548 GCA_964494045.1 uncultured Rikenellaceae bacterium | reverse complement strand
GCTGAAGCTGAACTTATTGCTGCAAAGGAAAAAGCTGAGGAAAGCGACAGGCTCAAGACAGCCTTCCTCCATAATGTATCGCATGAGATACGCACTCCGATGAACGCCATCCTCGGCTTCTCAACACTGCTTACCGAACCCGATACCTCTGAAACAGAGAGACAGCAGTATATTGATATTATCTTCCAGAGCGGCAGCCAGCTCCTTTCAATAATAAACGACATAGTCGATATCGCCAATGTGGAAAGCGGCCAGGTGAAAATTAATATCCGTGAACTGAGCCTTAATGCTTCACTGAGAAGCCTGTGTGAACAGTTCAGCTACAATGGGAACGAAGAACAGGTCAAGCTTGGCCTTAAAGCCGGACTGCCCGACGAGAAGGCCATCATTTTGACTGACAGTACAAAACTCATCCAGATACTTTCAAACCTGATCAGCAACGCCCGCAAGTTTACAAAACAGGGAAGCATAGATTTCGGTTATGTCAGGAAGAATAACTTCCTTGAATTCTTTGTAAAGGATACGGGAATAGGAATAAGCCCCGAACATCACGAACGCATCTTTGACAGGTTCTATCAGGTTGACAATGCTGTTTCAAGGAAATTCGGTGGGACCGGACTAGGCCTGTCAATATGCAGAGCTTATGTTGAACTCCTTGGCGGAAGGATCTGGCTCAACTCCATCCAGGGCGAAGGCACTGTATTCCATTTTACCATACCTTATTCTCCGGTACCTTCAGACGCATCAGCAGCTCAATCCTGATTCGCAGCCCACGGATTTGTCCGCGTCTGATACCATCTCTTTTGTAATCAGCATCATCTGATTTTTTTCGGGTACATAAAAATTTATGTTAATTATCAGGAGAAATATGAACACTTTACCCTTCCTTGTGTTTAATTAGTCTAAATTAATAATCGTTAAAAATCAGATGTCATGAAAAAAGTCGCTTTATTAATGATCCTTGTGTTTTCAATCAGCCAGGTATGGTCTCAGGAAACCAAAGAGAAGGAGAAGGAAGACAGAAACTTCAGAATACCCCTTATCGGGGAGACAGCTCCATCGTTCACCGCCGAATCGACTGGCGGACTTATCAATTTCCCACTCGATTATGGCAGGAAATGGAAGATCCTCTTCAGCCATCCGCAGGATTTCACTCCTGTATGTTCGTCCGAGATTCTCGAACTTGCTAACCTGCAGGAGGAATTTGATAAGCTTAATGTAAAACTGGTAGTCGTATCCACCGATGCACTTGATACCCACTTCGCATGGAAAAAGGCTATGGAAGACGTTGAATTCAAGGGCAGGATTGCCAGGAAAATTAAGTTTCCGCTCGTTGATGATTCTTCAATTGCAGTATCAAAACAGTATGGAATGATACATCCCGAATCCAACACTTCCAAAGATGTAAGGGGTGTGTTTGTAATTGATCCTGACAACATCATCCAGGCCATCTACTTCTACCCCATGGGTGTCGGAAGAAACACAGATGAACTTATCAGAACCGTTCAGGCTCTTCAGGCAACTGCAAAAGGTGATGTTATGACACCGGCCGACTGGAGGGCAGGACAGGATCTGATAACCCCGGTACCACCGGTAACCGATCAGGCAACAGAGAATGTTCCTGACGGATATTACAAACTTGCCTGGTTTATGTGGTACAAAAAGGCAAAATAGTTGTTGAAAAGGACTGACAGAGGGAGGCTTTCCGGCACAGGAAAAGCCTCTTTTTTATTTTTTGCCATGATGTCGTTTTTCTGACAGTTTCAATCATAGCATGATCCCCTGGAACAGCTATCACCTGTCTGTACCTTGCCTGCTCTGATTAACAGATTCTTCATATTTTCATCTCTTTATATCTTCTGTTTGTCAAAACCTCAATTCGATCATTTATAGCTGAGAAAAGAGACCAGTGTTGTTGTAAAGCACAATTATCTAGGTGTATATGAAGGCTTATAACAAGAATATCCTTTATTGAGGGTCCATCATCTGTAAATTTTCTGGCTGTTTTGACAAACACCTCCATAGCTGTCACCAACATAGTCAATTCCTATTCCAGTGGACAGATATTGTTGACTAACATCCGTGTAATCACTTAATATTCACCTTTATCACTAAGACATGGTGCTTGACTTCTATTGTAATTGGTTTAATTTTATTCATGATAATAATGGCACATTGGTTGATGTACAAATTAAAAAAAGGAGTGTCATGAGGGCAATTTATCGCATATCGGCACAGGAAGTCGGCACAGTTCTTCTCAGAAGGAGAAAGATTGCGAAGGCTTTGAGATGGTGGTTAAGGGAAAACGGGTTTACTTATCAGTATACCTATTTCTTTGGATAGCTTATTTGGATTCTCTGTTTCATTGATAAGCGTCAGGTAAGAGTTGATACCGGTCAAGCGGTATCAATGTTAAAAGAGCCGGTTCCGGTATATTCCGCGAACCGGCTCTTTCTATTGATATCTGTCTTCTCCTGATCGTTTATTGATAAGATCACTTCTGACTTCCTGATCTGCTGTTTCTCCGGCCTCTTTAACACCTGTAAAAACAATCCGGTCAGCAAGTCCTGAAATCATTACCAGGGCAGCTGACCGGATCGTTACAGATATTTTTAAAGCTTCCGGTTTATCAGAAGCATGCGCCGAACATGAATTTAAAAAGTAAGCCGTTATAATTGGCCTTAATATTTTCACCCGTCGCAGAATTGGTAAGAATGCCGCGTGAACCGACATCCGAGGGATTCGCTGTATTGGTCGAGACTTCCCAGTCTATCTTGTCAAACTTGCTCGTAAAATAGTCAAGAGATACTGTTACGTAACCATGTCTCCCGATTTTTCCTCCCATTCCGACTCCAACACTGTGGAACAGATCGGAGGCACTATAGTCTTTGCTGTACGAGTAGTCGAAGATCATCCCGTCCATGGTGGCTATTGCGTAGTAGCCAAACAGCTGGCTGACACCACCTGCGTATTGTACATAAACGTCTGGGTTGTTGCCTCCGTCGCCCAGAAGCAGGTAATAGCGCAGAAGACCTCCGTACTGGGAAGTTCTCATACTCATTATATATTTAACATCTCCTACTTTTGTTCTTGTACCTATTCCACCCGAAATCATCCCAATGGCGCCAATGCCAATTCTTTTTATCGGCTTTACAACCAGTTCGATGTCACCTGAGAAAAGAAAGGGATCTTTATCTGAGTAGTCATGGTCAGGAGTAGAGCCATTAGTACTCTGGTCCCAAAGATTAGAAAGATCAGGATTCTTCATTATCTGTATACCAAAAGCGCCTCCTGCGGCCGCGGCAAAAACAAAATTACCGGGAGAATAGCTTCCTGCCTCCATCTTGTTGACGGCCCCGGCATTATATGTTGGAACCTCTGATCCGCTGTCCTTAAACTGGCCTTCCCATTCGTATATCTTGTCCTTTGCACTTCTTGCATCAGATGCATCAGGCGCCAGAGAAAGATATTTCTCCATGTCTGAAATACTGTTCCTGATCAGCCCCTTGCGTTCGAAAAGCAATGCTCTGTTGTAATAAACCAATGGTATCCATGGCGATATGTTTAGGGTGGTAGTCCACAGTCTGATGGCTTCATCATATTTTCTGTCCTGAGTGGCGCTGTTTGCCTGGACCATAAATTTTCTCACAAACTCTGAAATCTCAGGTTTGGTCTTCAGGAGCGGGTAGACCTTGATAAGGTTCTCCTTTATCTGTTCCCTGACGGCCTGATCATTCTTTGTCATTTCCGGAATGATCAGCCATGCTGTATCAAGGTTTGAGAAGGCATCGCTGAGCCTCATACTGGCCAGACTTTTCGAAACGGCAGACGTGTTATCGGCTAAGATGGCAGCTGCATCCTTTGCAAGTCTTTCAGCTTTTTCCCTTCGGGCAACAATATCAAACAGAGCCGATGAATTGTTACCACCAAACAGAACCTCTTTGGAAGGATCAAGTCTGAGTATCTTTTGTGCTGAGCTGGCTGCTTTTTCCCTGTTTCCTGTCTTAAGACTTGCATAGCCCTGGAACAGGAGAGCCTGTATGTCGTCAGGATTCAGTTCCAGAAACCTGTCAAGGTCACCTGATGCTTCGATATAGTTCCCCAGCTCGAGGTTCGACTGGGCTCTGTAGATGAAAATGTCAGGCTCCGAATCCCAGTTTTTGGGAGACATTGAGTAGGCTTTGTCAAAATCGCTGATAGCTTCCCTGTAACGGGTATTAAGAAAATTTGCCCGGCCGCGCTGATAGTAAGTCATGAAATTATTCTTGTCCTTATCAGGTGTATCCCCGAGGGCTTTCCCGTATTCCACTATTGCCTGGTCGTACATCTCCTTTGCTTCATAACAGTTGCCCCTGACAGAATAAAGCGACAGGGTCTGGGGCGACAGATCAATGGCTTTGGTTGCATCGGCGATGGCATCATCGTATCTGCCTCTTGCAATATTGACTTTCGCCCTGTAACTCCAGGCAGTCCAGTCACCTGGTTTCAGTCTTATCGCTTCGGAGTATTTTGCCGCAGCTTCGTCGAGTTTACCCTCCTCTTCAAGGGCGATTGCATTTAGGCACAGCTTGTTGTAGGCATTCTGTGCTACTGCTGCCACTGAAGTCATCAACAACACAAACGCCAACATCCAGGTTTTTTTTGATATCATTTTTTTCATTGTCAAATATTTAAGGTGTTTTAGGTCAGATAAAATGCTAAAGCAGAATATCCCGGATCTGTATACATAAATCCTGATTTTCTGTCTTTATTTTCGTATGTCATAGGTGTATTTCTCTTTTTCTGAGTCGAAGCTGATAGCATTCTTCTTTTTTTATCCCTGATAATCAGAAAGATGTGGAGCAGCCGCTCATCTGGGTCTTAATGCTATCCATATCCGACTGGATCTTTCTCACTGCCTCAGTAGCCTTACCGTCAGCCTCACGGAGGGTACATATATTCGAATAGCTTGTGAGCATGTCGGTTATGTTATATGCTTCGTTAACGGCAAGCTGGGAAATAGTTACATAGGGTAACTTCCCTATTGCTTTGGTAAAGGTCCCGGGTTTGATATACTTAGTAGGATCTTCAAGGAATTTATCAATTACTGTTCCGGCAAGGAACTGACCTGCATCGACCCATGGGGTGTCACTGAGCAATCCATTGTCTTTGAGCAGTTTTAATATATTATTGCACTCGCCGTCGGTTGCAGCCAGTTTTTCTGTGGTACCATGGATAACATCCCTGGCTGCCGTGACATAGTCCGCTATATCGAATCCCTTGCTTACTTTTCCTGCAAGATTGGCTGTTTTGATTCTCAGATCCATTAGCTTCGAAAACATTCTTAATAACAGATGCACCCGAACGGGCTTCCTGGATGTAATCGAGGAAGACCCCATAGGCAGCTTCTGCACCATCGGTAATAGCATTCTTTAACGCCTCGTTGTTCTGTTCCTCCCACTTATTAAGCTCTGTGAGGGTGGAACTGTTCCAACTCCTGAACCTTACCATATCGTTCCTGTATCTGGTGAGCTTTTCACTCAATGCCTTGCAGTCGGGTTTTTCAATG
>CAZBQM010000058.1:7289-16863 GCA_964494045.1 uncultured Rikenellaceae bacterium | reverse complement strand
CGAACAGGCGGCCGCCTGATGTCTCCCTGAGGATCATATCCACGTCGCTGCCTTTCCTTCCGAGAGCTATAACAGGTCTCCTGGATGCAAGGTATTCGAACAGTTTCCCCGGAATCATCTCATTGTTTTTTTCTCCGGAAGGTATTACAAGCAACAGGGCTACTGATCGCGACATCCACGATATGGCTTCAGGATGCGACACATATGACAGTGTTTCAACCTTTATGCCGGGTATCTCTTCAAGTGAATGTATAACCGTTGCATCCGCTTTTCCGATAAAGCGAAGGATGAGTTCTCCATTCAGCCCGGTGCTGCACTGCCTGAGGGCAGCTGACAGCAGGGAGAGATCATAGCTGGCAGCAAGCGTTCCGAGATAGGTTATGACGAATCTGTCGGGTTTCTCCTTCTCTTCTGAGAAATCGGATTCGTCATATCCGTTTGTGACAGAGATGACTTTGCCGGTGTCGGATGATGATCCTAACTTGCTTTTGAACAGCCGGGCCGTGGCCGGGCATGTTGCGATGACTCTCCCTGCTTTCTTAAGGACTGATGATTCGAGGCGGCTGTTGATCCATCTTGCAGGAAGGGTCTGGTACATCTCGTCTGAATAATATATCTCGGTCCATGGATCCCTCAGATCGGCAATCCACTTAATATTTAATTTTTTACTGAGCTTCAGTCCTGTTAGCTGGGTAGAGTGCGGCGGGCTGGTAGTTATTACCGTATCAATCGATTTCTCCCTGATGATTCTGATAGCCTCTTTATAAGCATACCTGTTCCAGCCCCGCCTGGAATCGGGAAGAAAGAAATTGCCTCTTATGAACCTGAGAAATTTCTTAAGAAATCCGGGATTACTCTCGTTGACAAAGCCACCATAGGGGATTTCGCTGCTGCCTGTGATCTTCTTGTAGGCAGAGAAGATTCCTGTTGATGCTTTTGTACGGAATACTTCTATGGAAGGGGGTATCTCATCTATCAGCCTCTCATCTGTCTGCGGGTATGAGGCATAGGCCGGATCAACAGTCAGAATGACCGGTTCCCAGCCGTTCGCGGGAAGGTATTTCGAGAATTTAAGCCATCTCTGTACTCCTGCTCCTCCACTTGGCGGCCAGTACCAGGTGATAATGAGAACTCTCTTCATGTCAGAGCTTTTTCAGCAAGCTTGCTATACTGACTTTCTCAAAGATTATATTCTTAAGTTCTTCCGTCCTGACTCTTTCCTGCTTCATCGAATCGCGGTACCTTATGGTTACCGTATTGTCGGCTGCAGTCTGGTGATCAATGGTTATGCAATAGGGAGTACCGATGGCATCCTGTCTTCTGTAGCGCCGGCCTATCGAATCCTTGTCGTCGTACTGGCAGTTGAAGTCAAATTTAAGATCACTGACTATCTTTTCTGCTATATCGGGCAGCCCGTCCTTTTTTACCAGGGGCATCACGGCAAGCTTGACCGGTGCGAGGAATGAAGGAAGCCTCAGAACTGTGCGTATGTCAACTGACCCGTCTTCCTTTTTTATCTCCTCATCCTGGAGGGCGGCTGAGACAACCTGCAGGAACATCCTGTCGACACCAATGGAGGTCTCTATAACATAAGGGATATATGATTCTCCTTTTTCAGGATCGAAATACTGCATTTTCTTCCCGGAGAAACTCTGATGCTGTTTCAGATCGTAGTCGGTCCTTGAATGAACCCCCTCAACTTCCTTGAAACCAAACGGGAACCTGTATTCTATATCGGTTGCAGCATTGGCATAATGGGCCAGCTTTGTATGATCGTGGAACCTGTAGTTGTCATCTCCGAATCCAAGGGCACGGTGCCATTTCATCCTGGTTTCCTTCCATTTTCTGAACCATTCCAGTTCAGTTCCGGGCTGGACGAAAAACTGCATCTCCATCTGTTCAAACTCTCTCATCCTGAAGATGAACTGCCGGGCTACTATCTCATTTCTGAATGCTTTACCTATCTGGGCAATGCCGAAGGGAACCTTCATCCTTCCTGTCTTCTGGACATTCAGGAAATTGACAAATATACCCTGGGCGGTTTCAGGCCGTAGATAGATCTTACTGGCACCTTCTGAGGTGGATCCCATCTCGGTCGAGAACATGAGATTGAACTGCCTTACTTCGGTCCAGTTCCTGGTTCCGGATATCGGGCACACAATCTCATTGTCGAGAATGATCTGCCTCAGTCCTGCCAGATCATTATCGTTCATGGCCTTTGAGAAACGCGCAAACAACTCATCGAGTTTTGCCTGGCTGGCAAGAACCCTGGGATTGGTCTCGCGGAACTTCTTTTCGTCGAACGATTCGCCGAAACGGCCGCGGGCTTTCTCAACTTCCTTTGAGATCTTATCCTCAATCTTTGCCATGTGTTCTTCGATAAGGACATCGGCACGGTATCTTTTCTTTGAGTCCTTGTTGTCAATGAGGGGATCATTAAAAGCATCAACGTGCCCTGATGCTTTCCAGATTGTGGGATGCATAAAGATGGCTGAGTCGATGCCTACAATGTTCTCGTTGAGAAGAACCATGCTGTCCCACCAGTATTTCTTGATATTATTTTTCAGCTCAACACCGTATTGCCCATAATCATAAACTGCACTTAGACCATCATAGATCTCACTCGAAGGAAATACATATCCATATTCTTTACAGTGAGCAACAAGTTTTTTGAAAACATCTTCCTGAGCCATAACTGATAATTTTTATTTAAGTTTTATATTAATGGCAGGCAAAATTAGTTTAAAAACTTCTGTTTTACAATGTATGAGCAGGTTGCATTTGAATTTTTAAAGTAACCTCGGCTCCGGCCTTTGTAACTGAAACAGAAATCGTGTATAGTATAATTTCCGACTTTCATTAAATCTATTTGTATATTTACTCCTCGTAAGAAATGGCATTATGAAGAAGAGAACGGATTTTCTTGTTATAGGTTCCGGTATTGCGGGGATGACATTTGCCCTTAAGGCTGCCAGATACGGTAAGGTGGCGCTGATCACAAAATCAACTCTTGAGGATGCGAACACAAGGTATGCCCAGGGAGGGATTGCCGCTGTATTCAGTGAACCGGATAACTTTGAGAAACATATAAAGGATACACTTATTGCAGGCGACGGTTTCTGCAATGAGGATGTTGTGCGCATGGTGGTACAGGAAGCACCGGAGCGAATCAAAGATCTGATTGAGCTTGGAGTGCCTTTCGACAGGAAAGATGATGGCTCCTATGATCTGGCCAGGGAGGGGGGACATACCGAATACAGGATACTTCATGCCAAGGACAAGACGGGAGAGGTTATCCAGAAGACCCTTATGGAAAAGGTAAGAAACGAGCCTGGCATCGAGATATACGAGAATCATTTTGCCATCGAGCTGCTGACCCAGCATCATCTGGGCCAGGAGATTAAGAAGAACTATCCCGGGATAAAGTGTTTCGGGGCCTATGTGGCTGATCTGGCAAACCAGAAGGTTGTAACCTTTCTTTCAAGGATAACCGTGGTAGCTACAGGTGGCCTTGGAAATGTATACCTGACAACCACCAACCCTGCCATTGCCACAGGTGATGGTGTCGCCATGGTTTACCGTGCCAAGGGTATGATAGAGAATATGGAGTTTATTCAGTTCCATCCCACGGCACTCTATGATCCTGAAAGAAGACCCAACTTTCTTATTACCGAGGCCCTGAGGGGTTTTGGTGCCGAACTCAGGAATATTGAGGGCGAGAAGTTCATGAAACGTTATGATAACAGGGGCTCACTTGCTCCACGTGATATTGTGGCAAGAGCCATCGATAACGAAATGAAGTTATGGGGCGATGACCATGTATGGCTCGACTGCACTCACCTTGATGCTGAAGCTCTGAAAAACCATTTCCCGAATGTATATGAACACTGCATGTCGAGGGGAATTGACATCACAAAGGACATGATACCGGTTGTTCCGGCAGCTCACTATTCATGCGGTGGCATAAAGGTTGACATGGACGGTCAGAGCACCATCGACCGGCTCTATGCCCTGGGCGAAGCCTCTTCGACAGGATTGCATGGCGCCAACAGGCTTGCATCAAATTCCCTTATTGAAGCAGTTGTATACGCCCACAGGGCAGCCCTACATTCAGCCAAAAGGGTAGGTAATGAATCTGACTTTGAAGAGCGGATAGCCGACTGGGACTACAAGGGCACCACACACCTCGAAGAAATGGTCCTCATCACCCAGAGCCTTAAGGAGGTTCAGATGATAATGAGCAACTATGTCGGGATTGTAAGGTCAGATCTTCGTCTCGAACGCGCGCTTGTCAGGCTCGAAATACTGTACAGGGAAACGGAGAGCCTGTACAAGAGCTCACTTATATCACTTAAGATATGTGAACTGCGTAACCTTATAAATATTGGTTATATGATTATAAAGATGGCCCGGAACCGAAAACAAAGCATAGGCCTGCATTATAATATCAATTATCCGAAAGGATCAAGTTCCGAATTCTGACACTAAAATTTCATGTACCATCTTGAATCGTCCTTCAAAGGCAGAAATGCCATCTGGAGATATGTGATAATGTTTGCCTCAGTCCTGGTTGCATCCAATACAATCGGCGCTTTGCCCCTGAGCCTGTCTTTATTGACGAAAGTCCGGACCGATCCCGCGGTTATTGACCAGATAGCTGCAAATCCGAGTGACCTTGGTAATCTGGGACTGGATCCCAACATGGGGCTGTTTGTAATGCTCTTTCCCTTTATGGTCGGTCTTCTGGCCTTTTTCCTTCTGATGAAGCCCCTTCACGGAAGGACCTTCAGTAGTGTCATCAATGGCGGAAGAAAGATACGGTGGAACAGGTTCTTTATTTCGGCTGCCGTGTGGCTGGTACTATCAGGTATTTACCTTTTTATATATCTGAAAGCTGATCCCGCCAATTTCAGGATCAATAACACAGGTAATACCCTGCTGGTCCTGGTAATAATATCCATCCTTTTTATTCCTTTTCAGGCTGCCTTCGAGGAGATCCTCTTCAGGGGATATCTAATGCAGGGATTCGGGATATTGCTGAAAAACAGGTGGCTCCCCCTGATCGTGACATCTGTCTTTTTCGGTCTTATGCACTCATTCAATCCCGAAGTGAAAGACTTCGGGTTCATCAGCATGATGCCACAGTATATTCTTTTCGGGCTTGTCTTTGGCATAATAACCATTCTTGATGACGGCATTGAAGCAGCCATTGGAGCACATTCGGCCAATAACATCTTCCTCTGTATCATGGTAACAAACAAATCGTCGGCTTTACAGACGGCTGCATTGTTTGAACAGAAGGACATTCTGCCCTGGGTGGAGTTGATGGTACTTTGTGTTATCGGTATTGTTTTTCTGCTTATCCTGAAGAAACTATTCAGATGGAACGATCTCACGGTGCTGAAGGAACCGATTGAGGTACCGGCCGAAGTGGTTCAGGTATCATAGACCGAGAAACTGTTACCGGTTCTCAAATCTCCCCATCTCTGCCGGATCTCTTCGAGGATCTCTCTTATGAGGACAATGTCGAGGGTTGTAAGCAACTTAAGCCTGGTATCCCTAAAATGTGGCAGGCCCTTGAAATAGTTCGACAGGTGTCTCCTCATCTCGAAGATAGCCCTATTCCCTTCCTTGAATTCAAGTGATTTGTCGAGGTGCAGCAGTGCAAGGTCGACTTTTTCACTGACTGTTGGTTCAGGAAGCAGTTCCCCGGTTGTCAGATAGTGTTTTATCTCCCTGAAGATCCATGGACGTCCCACTGAGGCTCTGCCAATCATTATGCCATCGACACCGTATCTGTCGAACATCTCCCTGGCTTTCAGTGGGCTATTGATATCTCCGTTTCCGATGACGGGGATCTTCATCCGCGGATTGTTTTTCACTTCCCCGATCAGAGTCCAGTCAGCTTCACCCTTGTAAATCTGAGCCCTGGTTCTGCCATGTATGGTAATGGCGCTTATGCCTGTATCCTGAAGCCTTTCTGCAACCTCAACAATGTTTTTACTCTCATCATCCCATCCCAGCCTTGTCTTTACAGTCACGGGAAGCCTGACGGCCTTTACAATGGCTGCTGTCATCTCTATCATAAGAGGTATGTTCCGTAGCATCCCTGATCCGGCCCCCCTGTTGGCTATTTTTTTCATGGGGCAGCCGAAGTTTATGTCAATAAGCTCGGGACCTGCTTCTTCGGCGATAAGAGCCGCTTCGGTCATGGCTTCAATAAGATGCCCGTAAAGCTGGATTCCCACCGGCCTTTCGAAATCGTTGAGGTCAAGCTTTTTTACGCTTTTCCCGCCTTCCCTTATAAGGCCATCGGAGGAGATGAATTCGGTATAAACAAAATCAGCGCCCTGCATCTTGCAGACCATCCTGAAAGACTGATCGGTGATGTCTTCCATAGGGGCCAGAAAAAGGGGATGGCTGCCCAGTGTAATATCAGCTATTTTCAAATTAAATCAGTATGTTAAATCACGATGCGGAACTCAGGTTCCGTATCATTGCAGCCTTCTCCTGCTCATTTTTCCTGTAGAAATACACCAGTCCGTAGTTTTCACATTCAGTTATCCTTTTCTCTTCAGGAAGTCCACTGTGTGCCGATTCAACCTCATTCCATATCTGCAGGATGATCTCGTCGGCCTCCTTCCTGAGAGAAGAGCTTTTCTCAACGAGATCAAGTGTTCTGGCTGACAGGCTTTTATGATAATTGCGGGCATCTACGAAACTGTAATACCACACCTTTACCACAGCAATTGTAGGATTTGTTATTGGGCATCCACCCTTCCTTATCCGGTTCTCTTCGCCCTCTATTATCCTTTTGCCCCAGGTAATAAGCTCCTTGTCACACCTCAGAGAAGGAGTGGAGAAGTCATTGGTGGGCAGACCGTAAAAAGCCCTGGTTTCCGGGGGCAGGTCGCCCCTTATAACAGCCATGTTCATTACCTTTATAAAATGGGAAAGGTATAGTTTTGCTTTTCTTGCAGATTCTGAGTAATCACGGCCTTTTGAACTCTGGTTTGTAAGATACTGACGATGTAACATGATTCCCTGCTCAAATCTGGGCAGGAAACTCTGTAACTTTACAACATTTCGTGGCGAAAAAGCCAGTTTCCCCGGGGGCAAATCCCTCCCTTTCTCAAGGGCGGCCCTCATAGCCCTGATGCGGGCTGTGTCGGTGTTCGGAAGTCTTCGGTAAGGCATGGTTAGCGTCAGGTGTTGATAAACTGTTAACAAGTGATGCGAATATAACAAAATATTGTTAAGAAGCAAGAGTATTCGCAAATTAATTTCATGATTATTAAATTGTTCAGGAAAATAGTGCTATGTTGATAAAGTTAAACGAACCATTATTAAAATTATTACATGGCATTAAGTAATGTTTTGCAGGAAAATCAGGGTCCGGCAGGGTGTCAGATATCCCGAACAATATTACCTTAGTACCTTTAACCGGAAAAACAACAGGATATGTTTAAGCCAGATATTTATTCTGAACGAAGAAAACGTCTTCACAGTCTGATGGGATCGGGGGTAGCGCTTTTCCCTGGAAACACGGAATCACCAATGAATTATCCTGCCAACTGCTATCGTTTCAGGCAGGACAGTGATTTCCTTTATTTTTTCGGTATCGATATTCCGGATCTTGCCGGAGTGATGGACTTTGACAGCGGGGAGGATATAATATTCGGTAATGATTTCGGTATTGATGATATCATCTGGATGGGTCCTCAGCCTTCGGTAAGCGGGCTGGCTGAAAGATGTGGCGTCGCACATTCTGCCCCATTTTCAAAACTTGAAAGATATGTAAGTGATCTCCTGGCATCAGGAAGAAAACTTCATTTTCTTCCACCTTACAGGTCTGAGACAAAAATGCTTTTAGGCAGGTTGCTGAATGTGAATCCATGTGATATAAAGTCCGGTTCTTCAGAAGCTCTGACAAAGGCTGTCATCTCGTTGAGGTCAATAAAGGAGGCTGTCGAGATAGAAGAGATAGAGAAGGCCATTGCCATAGCCTACGACATGCATGTCACAGCAATGAAGATGTGCAGGGAAGGAGTATCTGAACAACAAATCTGCGGGACTGTCGAAGGCATTGCCATGTCAGCAGGGTGGGGGCCATCGTTCCCTGTCATACTTAGCATAAACGGACAGACTCTTCATAATCACTATCACGGGAACCTTCTCAGTGAAGGAAGGATGATGGTGACTGATGCAGGTGCAGAGACCGATCGCCACTATTCCTCAGATATAACCCGCAGCACACCGGTAAACGGAAGGTTCAGCATGCGGCAGAAGGAGATCTATGAAACGGTACTTAAGGCCAACACCGAATCGATAAAGCTGGCACGCCCGGGAATCTCCAACCTTGACCTCCATCTGAATGCCTGCCGGATTATTGCCCGGGGCATGAAGGACCTGGGTCTGATGAAGGGTGATACCGACGAGGCTGTCAGAACCGGCGCCCATGCCCTTTTCATGCCTCATGGCCTTGGCCATATGATGGGACTCGATGTCCACGACATGGAAGCACTGGGAGAGAACTTTGTCGGCTATAACGACCAGGTAAAGAGAAGTTCACAGTTTGGACTATCCGCCCTGAGGTTTGCGCTTCCCTACAGGCCGGGGCATGTATTTACAATTGAGCCTGGCTGCTATTTTATTCCCGAACTCATTGACCTCTGGAAATCAGAAGGGCGATTCAGGGAATTCATAAATTATGATGTGGTAGAAAGATGGAAGGATTTCGGAGGCATCAGGATAGAGGATAACGTTCTGATCACTCAGGAAGGAAGCAGATTACTCGGGGTGCCGATTCCGAAGACTATTGCCGATGTTGAAGAATGTTGTGCATCATAGAGAGTTACTGTTTAATATTATATTGTTGTAAGATAACCCCTAATTAACCACCTTTCCTAAAATTCTGCCCATGCTCCTTGTCATTGTCCTGCTGCTATGTATTGTCTTCATAGTATTATCATCAACCCGGCTTAAGCTTCATCCTTTTCTGGCGCTGCTGTTCGCCGCCATTGCATTTGGTGTCTTCACAGGCATGCCTCTGAAAGACATAACAGAATCACTGAATACCGGATTCGGAAACACCCTGGGATATATAGGGATAGTTATTGTTGCCGGAACCATCATAGGAATCTTTCTTGAATATTCGGGAGGAGCTTATACTCTTGCCGACAGGATACTCAGGATCATTGGACAGAAGCATGTTCCGCTTGCCATGGCGATAATAGGCTATTTTGTTTCAATACCTGTGTTTGCCGATTCGGGTTTCGTTATTTTATCACCTTTAAACAAGGCGCTTTCGAAGAGGGCCAGAATCTCGCTGGCCGGACCGGCAATAGCTCTGGGCCTTGGCCTTACAGCTACCCACTGCCTTGTTCCACCTACACCCGGACCAATTGCAGCGGCAGGCATTCTTGGAGCCAACCTGGGTCTGGTAATACTGTTCGGGCTGATTGCATCAATGTTTGCCATTGTCATAGGCTGGTTATTTGCTGTCGGGGTTGCCTCCAAGGTAGATATAGAACCCAATCCCGATGTGTCGGAAGAGGAGATCTCTCTGAAAATG
>CAZBQM010000058.1:1538-7189 GCA_964494045.1 uncultured Rikenellaceae bacterium | reverse complement strand
TCTTCGACAGTTGCCATAATCACTACTGCCTCCATAATAAGTCCCCTTATGCCTTCAATGGGTTTTGATACCGAAATCGCCAGGGCGCTTATGGTTCTTTCTGTAGGAGCCGGGGCCATGGTCGTATCGCATGCCAACGACAGCTTTTTCTGGGTTGTAACCCAGATGTCGGGTATGAACATCAGGCAGGGCTATAAGCTACATACTACCGGAACACTGATCCTTGGCG
The DNA here is from genome assembly GCA_964494045.1 of uncultured Rikenellaceae bacterium. GTDB lineage: Bacteria > Bacteroidota > Bacteroidia > Bacteroidales > VadinHA17 > LD21. The sequence continues at coordinate 6,960 of CAZBQM010000058.1, read as the reverse complement.
CCAGTGCCGGATTGATGATCTGGTTCCTGAGTATGATACTGGTTTAGCAGTGTGGCTCAGGTGACTGGTAAAAAGGAGTTCTGACATTATCCTTTTTTTCTTTCCGATGGGAACAGCCGGGGTAAAAGACCCTCGGACGACTTGTAAAACTCCCTGTTCATCCGGGCAATATTTGATACTTTAATCTGCTTGGGGCATTCAGCTTCACATGCTCCTGTGTTTGAACAGCTTCCAAAGCCGGCAAGATCCATCGCCTCCACCATTGCCCTTACCCTGACGGCAGCTTCTGCTTTACCCTGGGGCAGCTGGGCAAACTGTGAGATCCTGGCAGAGACAAAAAGCATGGCTGAGGCATTCTTGCATGCAGCAACACAGGCCCCGCATCCGATACATATTGCAGAATCGAAGGCTGTCTCAGCTTTCTCCCTTCGTATGAGTACGGAGTTGGCTTCAGGGGCCGAACCGGTGTTGACAGAGATGAACCCGCCAGCGTTCTGGATGGTGTCCAGAGAACTTCTGTCAACAATAAGGTCCCTGATAACCGGAAAAGTTCCGGCGCGCCATGGTTCCACAGTAATCGTCTCTCCATCCCTGAAATGCCTCATCGAAAGGTGGCAGGTTGTAACTGCTTTCACCGGTCCGTGAGGATGGCCGTTTATGAACATACCGCACGAACCGCAGATCCCTTCACGGCAATCATGGTCAAAGGCAACCGGATCTTCGCCCTTGCCGGCAAGCTCCTTGTTCAGGGAATCCAGCATCTCAAGAAATGACATCTCCGGAGAAATGTTATCGACGCGATATACCCCGAACGAACCTTTCGTCACCGGGTTTTTCTGTCGCCATATCCTGAGAGTGAATTTCATCTTTAGCTTATGAATGAAACAGGTATTATGATCAACGATCCAACTATTTATAATTTCTTTCGCCTGTTACGGTTTCGCTGAAGACAAGCTCCTCCCTGTGAAGCTCCGGCGCAAGGTCCTTACCTTTGTATTCCCAGGCTGCCACACAGGCATACTCAGCATCATTCCTCAGTGCTTCACCTTCATCCGTTTTAAATTCTTCCCTGAAGTGAGCCCCGCATGACTCCTTCCTTTCAAGGGCATCCGTGACAAGAAGCTCTGACAGTTCCAGAAAGTCGGCCACCCTTCCGGCTTTTTCCAGTTCCTGGTTGAGTTCTCCGGATGTCCCGGGCACCAACAGATCATTCCAGAACTCCTCTCTCAGGTCCCTTATCAGATCAAGGGCTTTTTTCAGGCCTTCCTCATTTCTTGTCATGCCGCAGTGGTTCCACATTATCATGCCCAGACGTTTATGAAAAACAGATGCTGTCTGCCGTCCCCTGACTGAGATCAACCTGGCCAGCCTTTCCCTGACGTTTTGTTCGGCTTCAGAAAATTCAGATCCTTCCGTCGGGATGGCCGGCATCCTTATTTCGTCGGAAAGATAGTTGGTTATGGTGCAGGGCAGAATGAAAAAGCCATCGCCGGCAGCCTGCATAAGTGAAGATGCGCCCAGGCGGTTGGCCCCGTGGTCTGAGAAATTGGATTCACCGATGGCAAAAAGTCCAGGTATCGTTGTCATAAGCTCATAGTTAACCCAGAGCCCTCCCATTGTATAATGTCCTGCAGGATATATCATCATCGGTTCTTTCAGGGGGTCAGATCCGGTGATGGTTTTGTACATGTCGAAGAGGTTTCCGTATTTTTCGAGTATGGCTTTTTCTCCCTGTTTCCCGAGAGCATCCCTGAAGTCGAGGAAGACAGCAAAGCCTGTGGGTCCGACACCATACCCGGCATCACAACGTTCCTTTGCTGCCCGTGAAGCCACATCCCTGGGAACCAGATTACCATAGGCCGGATACCTGCGCTCGAGGTAATAGTCCCGTTCCCCTTCAGGTATGTCATTCGGATGGCGTTTATCTCCCTTTCCTGCAGGCACCCATATGCGGCCGTCATTACGGAGTGATTCCGACATAAGGGTGAGCTTTGACTGGAACTCATTGAGCAGGGGTATGCTTGTCGGATGGATCTGGATGAAACAGGGATTGGCAAAGAATGCTCCTCTCTGGTAGGCCTTCCAGGCAGCGGTGGCATTGGAGTTAACGGCAAGTGTCGAGAGATAGTAGATGGTCCCATATCCTCCGGTGGCAAGAACCACCGCATGAGCGGAGTATCTTTCAATAGCACCGCTTACAAGGTTACGGACTATAATACCCCTTGCCTTGCCATCAATGACCACCAGGTCGAGCATCTCGCGCCTGGGATACATTTTTACACTTCCTTTTTTGATCTGCCTGTTGAGAGCAGCGTAACAGCCAAGAAGACATTGCTGTCCGGTCTGGCCTTTCGAATAGAAAGTCCTCGATACCTGAACACCTCCGAAAGACCGTGTGTCAAGGGTTCCTCCGTAATCGCGGGCAAAGGGAACACCAAGGGCGGTAAAATGATCAATAACCTGGTTGCTTACCTCAGCCGCCCTGTATACATTTGCTTCCCTCGAACGGAAGTCACCTCCTTTTATCATGTCGTGAAAAAGCCTGAAGACACTGTCCCCGTCATTCTGGTAATTCTTTGCCGCATTAATTCCACCCTGGGCAGCAACAGAATGCGCCCTCCTCGGTGAATCCTGGTAACAGAAACTCATTACATTGTATCCCAGTTCCCCAAGAGCCGAGGCAGCTGCAGCGCCCGATATGCCTGTCCCGACAACAATTATGTTGAGCTTTTTACGGTTGGCCGGACTGACAAGTTTGGTTGACGATTTATAAAGCGTCCATTTCAGATGAAGAGGCCCTCCAGGTATCTTTGAATCGAGTATGTCCATTGCAATTTCTGATTAACGGAATTGCCAGAGAGTAACCGAAATAAATCCAAATCCAAATGGAATGACCAGAGCATATACCAATGCAAGGATCTGAATAACAGGGGTCCAGATCCGGTGGCTCAGGCCAAGGGTACGTGCTGCCGAAATAATGGCATGATAGAGGTGCAGACCAAGCAATGAAAAACAAACAAGATAGATGTAATTATAGACAGGTATTTTGAAAAGTTCGTGGGCAACCGAATAGAAATCATCCGGATTGCCTTTGACAAGTCCAAGCCGCATGAAGTAGAAGTTAAAGAAATGCAGAATAAGGAAGATCAGAACTGAGGACCCGGTCCATATCATGAAACGCGAGAAAAACGCAGTCTCTGATCTGTTCCGCGATGAATACGCAACCGGCCTGCGTAACCAGTTCATTATCTGAATGTAGATTCCGTTTGAGACATGAACCAGAATTGCTGTTATCAGCAGTAACTCAATAGCCTTGACCAGGGGAAAGGTGGCCATAAACTCAGCGGCCCTGTTAAATGGTTCAGGATCATCCCTTAAAAGTAAAAGATTGATGCCAAGATGTACAGGCAGAAAGACAAGGAGGAACAAGCCTGCAAGGGTTATGGCAAACTTCTGGGATAATGATGAGGCAAATATCTTTTTCATTCAGATCCAGGTGTTTATTTGTCCTTCCTCCTGCCTGTGTATAATGTTTATAAAATTAGGATTTTAAATCAAACTAAAATGATGTAAAGAAGTATATTTATTCGGATATTCGGTCTGTTTCAGAACATAACTGCGGCTGACAGGGGATATCCTATTCAGCCCTGTCCTGCCTGGCAAGATGTTTCTGTTACCCGGCTGCCGGGAACGATTCATAATCAGCCACTAAGCTCAGGTTGCTCCGGAGGAAAGGTGGTCCCGGACCTCCGGATGAGTTGCTGTAATATTATAATTAGAAATTTAATATCTGAATGATGAAGTATTATATCGTTTATGATGGTGGAAAGATTTATTATTCCGACAGGGGCCGGGGTGCCTGCATTCTGCTGCTCCATGGATATCTGGAGTCATCGGATATATGGGACAGCTTTGCGGCAAGGCTGGCTGAAAACTTCAGGGTAATAGCTGTTGATCTGCCCGGACACGGCGAATCATCTGTCCTCGGGTCATGTCAGACCATGGAACTGATGGCAGAGGCGATTAAAAAACTTGTGTCGGGCCTGAACCTGAATAAGGTCTTCATCACAGGGCATTCCCTCGGGGGCTATGTGGCCCTGGCCTTTGCCGAAATGTTCCCTGAGTTGCTTTCGGGTATATGTCTCTTTCATTCACATCCGTTTGCTGATACGCCTGAGGCTGTGGCAAAAAGGGAGAGGGAGAAAGAGGTCGTCAGGGCGGGGAAGAAATTCCTTCTGCATCACGACAATGTATCGATGATGTTTGCTGAGGAGAATCTGGTGAGACTCCCGGAGGCTCTTAAGAGGTCAAAGGAGATTGCTGCCTCTGTTTCTGATGAAGGCATCATAGCGGTACTTGAAGGGATGATAAAACGGCCCTCACGTCTGCAGGTAGTCGAGGAGGGAAAGATCCCTGTACTGTGGATACTTGGCCGGAAAGACAGGTACATATCCTGTGAGGCCGTTCTTTCAAAAGTCAGGCTTCCGGCCGGATCAAAGGCAGAAATACTTGAAGACTCGGGTCACCTGGGTTTCGTCGAGGAAGAAGACCGGTCACTGAAGATACTCACTGAATTTGTACTGCGGCTTAACGGCAGGTGAACGCTGAAGTACCGTTATGGCCGGCAGCCTTTATTCAGACTGGCTTTTTTCAAGATAGTCGATTGCATATTCAAGAGTGTTGTCTATCTCCTGCCAGATAGGATAGAATCCTTTGTTGTCGAGAATATTACGGGCTATATAGGCCTTTAGCTGAACGTCGATTATCTTACCTGAGACATCAAGTCCTTCCTGATCCCTTTTAATTCCGTTTTGCGAAGCAAAGGCTATGAATTTCATCATCAGGTTCTGCCTGTCAAGGTATCTCTTCATTTCACCTACAGTCGTGTATTTACTCAGTTCTCCGCGGTTTTTTTCGGTATAGTTAAGTGCGAACCTGTAGATCAGGGGCCTCACCTCCATGAAGTACCTCGAGATACCAGTGGTGTCGACAGGAATAAATTTATCGGGCATTATTCCTCCTCCGCCATAGACGATTTTCCCTCCGGGTGTGGTGAACTTAAGAGAATCGGCAAAATGTATGCTGTCGGAGACTTCAAATTCACCTCTCTGGTATCTTTCATTGAGGTCATCATAATACTCATCAAAGTCATCCTCATACGGTTTCTGAATTGACCTCCCGGTAGGAGTGTAATACCGTGCTATTGTCAGCCTCATACCAGAACCGTCGGGGAAGGGAATAGGTTCCTGTACCAGACCTTTACCGAATGACCGGCGTCCGATAATAGTCCCCCTGTCATTATCCTGTACAGCACCAGCAAGGATCTCGCTGGCTGATGCGCTCCATTCGTCAATAAGTACAACCAGACCTCCGGTCTCAAACTCACCTTTCCCCGTTGCCCTTGCTTCTGTGCGTGGCTGGT
>CAZBQM010000058.1:0-1528 GCA_964494045.1 uncultured Rikenellaceae bacterium | reverse complement strand
CCCCTGGTATAGACTATCAGCTCCCCTTTCCTGAGGAACTGGTTCGAAATCTGGATCGCGGCTTCCATCACACCTCCCGAGTTACCCCTGAGGTCAAGAATAAGATCGGTCATTCCCTGGCCTTTAAGTTCCCTGAGTGACTTCAGAAACTCGTCAAAGGTTGTAAGGGCAAAATTATTTATCAGGATATACCCGGTATGGGTGTTTACCATGTAGCTTGCAGCAACACTGTAAATGGGAATTTTATCCCTGGTGATCTCAAAGGGTAGCAATTCTGCATAGCCTTTTCTCAGGACTTTCACCTTTACCTGGGTACCCCTCGGACCCTTGAGCATACCCATCACCATTTCGTCACTCATATTTCTTCCAGCAATAAGAGAGTCATTGACAAAAATAATCTTGTCACCGGGCAGAAGCCCCGTCTTTTCCGACGGGCCTCCGGGAATAGTGCTGATAACAAGGATGGTATCGGTAAGCAGGTTGAATGAGATGCCAATACCCTCAAAATTGCCCTGAAGGGGCTCATTGGCTCTTGCAAGGTCCTTTGCCGGTATATATACCGAATGCGGATCAAGTTTTTTCAGGATGGCCGGTATCGCGGCCTCAATAAGTTCCTGCCGGCTGACTGTATCAACATAGTCAGATTCGATTATATTGATTATGCTGCTTAATTTGTCGTTTCTCGCTTTTATGTTCGAGACCTGCGGAACCGTGCTTTCCCCCGGCAAAAGGAAACCAATGATTATACCTGCGCAAAGTGTAACAGAGAGCAGGACCGGAAGGAGAATGCTTCGCCCGGAGTTATTGTATCTCATAGATGTCATTTTCAAGGTCAATAAAAACAAGCTCAATTCCTGCACGTCTGAGAAGATCCAGTCCGTCGGTATTATGATATCTGTCGCAGTACACCACCCTTTTGATCCCCGACTGAATGATAAGTTTCGAGCATTCCATACAAGGAGAAGTTGTGACGTACAATGTTGAATCCTCACTTGAATTATTTGATTTCGCCACTTTTGTTATGGCATTTGCTTCAGCATGAAGGACATAGGGTTTTGTCAGGTTGTTCTCATCTTCACAGACATTTTCAAAACCCGAAGGCGTTCCGTTGTAGCCATCAGATATTATCATCCTTCCTTTTACGATCAACGCCCCTACTTTGCGACGCTGACAGTATGAATTCTGAGCCCAGATAAGAGCCATCTCAATATACCTCTTATCGAAGATTTTCTGTTTGTCACCGTATGGTTTAAGAAGATCTGACAATGTACTGCATTTTATGTCCGACAATTATGCTTATAAAGTGCCCAAAGTTAATTATTTTTAGCTTTGCAAAACCCGGAGTTCCGATCTGCCCTGATTTTATATGCTCCGGCCTGCTCTGAAACGAAATTGAGGCCGAAAGAATTAAGTTATTTCGGGGTTCTGAATAATCTTTCACGATAATAATTTCTTAAATCCGGATTGAACAGATAAATACAGGATAGTCATGGAAAGTATTGCGATAAGATTGCTGATTACAGCCATT
>CAZBQM010000057.1:0-18035 GCA_964494045.1 uncultured Rikenellaceae bacterium | reverse complement strand
GAGGATTACTCGCTTCGCTCGTGATCCTCCGGGGGGTGCTTAACACCGAAAAAGCCTTATCACGCCGAAGGCGTGATTACGGGCTTTATTTTTTCATCCCTTACAAAAGCAAGCTTTTGACGGGTTGAAAAAAATAAAGCCCTGGCGCTTTGCGCCAAGGCTTTATCGGTGTAGCGGAGGGAGGATTCGAACCTCCGACCTTTGGGTTATGAGCCCAACGAGCTACCACTGCTCCACCCCGCAATGTGGGTGCAAAGATACTATTAGTATAGCAAATAACAAATTATTATTATTTTTTTATTAAAAACCCTTTGATAGGATTATGTTAACCCTGAAATACAGGGATTTAAGATAAAAGAAACAAGATAAAAGAAACAAGACAAAAGATAAAAGACAAAAGTCACAAGTGAAGAGAAGACAGAGTTCCAGAGTTCCAGAGTTCCAGGGTTCCAAAGTTCCAGGGTTCCAGAGTTCCAAAGTTTCTAAGATAAATCCATTCAAATATTTTATATAAACTTAATATTCAACTGAATATCCTACTTTTTACTTTTGTCTTTTGTCTTTTGTCTTGTTTCCACTGGGACATTGGAACACTGGAACACCGTAATGTATCAAATTCTCCATAGGTATTTATAGTTAGATAAATAAGGATTATTTTTGTCTTTATACAAAAAACATATGCCATGCCAAGAGTTTTTAAAGCTTTAGATATCGAAAGGGAGGAGAAAGAGGTAAAACGGGATTATCTCGACAGACATATGCCTCATGTCTATTGCCCTGACTCGGTAAGAAGGGGAGAGAAATTTGCCGTGAAAGTCAAACTGGGTGAAGAATATCCGCATCCAGATGAAAACGACCACTATATAAGCGTCATTCAGCTCTGGAACAGGGAAACCCTGCTTGCCGAAGCACGCTATACCGCTGGTGTATATGGAAACATGCCGGCTCACTTCGAGGTCGACTTCTATATCGTTGCCCCCGATGTGTCGATGAACCTTTCTGCCATGTCGGTATGTACAAAACATGGTTTGTGGCAGAGTGAGGACAAGGCTGTAAAGGTTTTTTAGATTGATGTCCTGTCTCTTTTATCCGTCTACCTGAACAACAGTGAGGCAGGAATGATTATCTTTGCAGTCCCATTATTTTGAAAAATGGCCAAAGACGAGAAGAAAAAAAGAAGCTGGAGAGATAAATTCAGATTCTCCGTATTAAATGATAAGACACTCGAGGAGGTTTGGAAGATAGTACTTACAAAATATAATGCCTTCCTCCTGTTCTCTTTCCTTTTCTTATTCATTAGCGGCGCTACGGCTGTCCTCATTGCATTTACCAATCTCAGGGAGTTCATACCGGGCTACCCCGACGTTGAGATGAGACGTAACATCCTGATGAGCGCCATCCGGCTCGATTCCCTTGAACGTGAGATCGTGGTAAGGGATAAGTATTTTGCAAACATCAATGCCATAATCTCAGGTGGCGTTATCCCCCGTAACTATAACAACGTTGACACATCCGCAGCAATAGGGAACGTAACCTTCACCCGGTCGGTCGAGGATTCCACACTCAGGGCCAGGATCGAAAACGCGGAGAAATACGCTATCTCGCCGACCTTACCTGCTTCGCAACCGGTAACAACACTGGCGGGACTGCATTTTTACCAGCCTGTAAGGGGTATTGTATCAGGGAAATTCGATATCAGAACCCGGCATTACGGTACCGATATAGTCACCAGGCCCAAATCACCCGTCTCAGCAGTGCTTGACGGAACAGTCATCTTCACGGGCTGGACCATGGAAACCGGTTTTATTATCAGCATCCAGCATACAAACGACCTCATATCAGTTTACAAGCATAATTCATCCCTGATGAAGGAAACCGGAGATATAGTCAGGGCCGGTGAGAACATCTCAGTGGTGGGTGACTCGGGCGAACTCTATACGTCGGGCCCTCACCTTCATCTCGAGATATGGTATAAGGGAACCCCTCTGGATCCTGAAAAACACATAATTTTTTAAGCACCTTTGCATTATGCCACAAAGAATTGCCGTGCTCGGTTCAACAGGGTCGATAGGTACCCAGACACTGGATGTCATTTCCAGGTTTCCCGGCACCTTCGTGGTTGAGGTTCTTACTGCAGGCAATAATGTAAAACTCCTGGCACAACAGGCCCGCCACTTCCTTCCCAAAACGGTTGTCATTGGCAACAGATCGCACTATCAGAAACTGAAAGACGATCTCAGGGATATATCCGTGAAGGTTCTGGCAGGAGAGGATGAAATTGAAAATGTGGTCAGCTCCCCAATGATCGATACCGTTGTTACAGCAATGGTGGGATACTCAGGTCTGCGGCCAACCATAGCGGCGATTAAGGCGGGCAAAAAGATTGCCCTTGCCAACAAGGAGACCCTTGTGGTGGCAGGAGAGATAATAGGGAAACTTATCAGACAGTCGGGAAGCCGTATAGTACCAGTTGATTCTGAACACTCGGCCATCTTTCAATGTCTTTGCGGGGAAGAAGGTAACCCTGTCGAACATATCACACTGACAGCTTCGGGAGGCCCCTTTCTGAACTATACAAGTGAGATGCTGTTAAAGGTCCGTCCACAGGAGGCCCTGCGACATCCAAACTGGGAGATGGGCAATAAGGTAACCATCGACTCGGCTTCAATGATGAACAAAGGACTTGAAGTCATTGAAGCAAAGTGGCTCTTCAACCTTGATCCTGACCAGATTAAGGTAATAATACACCCCCAGTCTGTTATCCATTCAATGGTCCACTTTGCCGATGGCTCAGTGAAAGCACAGATGGGCGTTCCCGACATGAGGGTCCCCATCCTTTACGCCCTTAGCTACCCCGGCCGCCTTAAGTCAGACCTACCCCGGCTCGATTTTAAGATAAACAATAATTTGACCTTTTTCGAACCCGATTCAGAAAGGTTCAGAAACCTTTCTCTTGCTTTCAGAGCCCTGAAGAAGGGAGGCAACATGCCCTGTATACTCAATGCAGCAAACGAGGTGGCGGTGAACTCGTTCCTGAGTGGTAAAACCGGATTTGTCCAGATGTCGGACGTGGTGGAATATACCATGGAAAACACTGAGTATATCGCAGCACCGGGACTGGGTTATCTTGAGAGTTCCGATCAGACGGCGCGCGAGACAGCCGTCAAATATGTCAATAAACTACAGAAAGCCTTATGACTATAGCAATAAAGATACTCCAGTTTCTTCTTAGCCTTTCGATTCTTGTCATAATTCATGAGTTCGGACATTTCCTGTTCGCCAAGCTCTTCAAGACCAGGGTTGAAAAGTTCTATCTCTTCTTTGATCCATGGTTTTCGATATTCAAGGTAAAGAAAGGCGAGACTGAATACGGAGTGGGATGGGTTCCCCTTGGCGGTTATGTCAAGATATCGGGGATGATAGATGAGTCGATGGACCGCGAGCAGATGAAACTGCCACCTCAGCCCTGGGAATTCAGATCCAAACCCTCATGGCAGAGGCTCCTGATAATGACAGCCGGCGTCCTGTTCAACTTCATCCTTGCACTTGCTATTTATGTTTCAGTGCTTTATGCCTGGGGCGAAACCTATCTTCCGACTTCAAGTGTGAAATACGGTATAGTGACCGATTCGACTGGACTTGCCATGGGACTCAGAAACGGCGACAGATTTGTTTCTGTGGATAATCAGCCGGTTGACAACTTCATGCAGATCACTGCAGATATCCTCCTCAATGACCGCAAGACAATCCAGGTCGAACGCGAAGGAGCCAGAGTTGACATTCCGATACCGGCCGAAGTGATTCCTTTAATGCTCAAGGGAAAAGGGACGATAGAACCCAGAACTCCATTCGGACCTTTTGTAATTTCAGGCTTTGGAAAGGAATCACCGGCAAAGGAAGCCGGAGTTATTCTTAATGATGAACTTGTCGGACTCGACAGCATCCGTTTCGAATGGTACGATGAGTTCCAGACCTATCTTGCAGAACACAGGAATGAAACGGTGACTGTAAACGTTATCCGCGACGGAGAGACTGTTAATATCCCTGTCACGACTACCCTGGCAGGTACGCTGGGCGTAGGCAGTACAAGGTCGTATGACAATATATTTGAACTTAAAACCATCAGATACGGATTCCTTGAATCAATCCCTGCCGGGATAAGCAAGGGATTCAAGACAATGGGAGACTACCTGAAGCAGTTCAGACTTATCTTCTCACGCCATACCAAAGCCTATGAATCGCTTGGAGGATTCATCACAATAGGCAATATCTTTCCTGGTGTGTGGGACTGGCAGTCGTTCTGGAACCTGACAGCTTTTCTCTCAATAATCCTGGCCATAATGAATATTCTGCCAATCCCGGCTCTCGATGGTGGTCATGTAATGTTTCTGCTGTTTGAAGTGATTACCGGAAGAAAACCGAGCGACAAATTTCTGGAATATGCCCAGATAGTGGGTATGATTATTCTGTTCGGTTTGCTTATACTGGCTAACGGGAATGATATTATGAGACTTCTGAGGAAGTAGAAAATTAATATTATGTAAACGGTGGTTAATGAAAACTATTTATAACTTTGCATTCAATTTAAAATTGTAAGGCAATGGGAAAAATTGGGTTAACTGAGATCATTCTTATTTTACTTGTAGTTGTCCTTCTTTTTGGTGGTCGTAAAATTCCTGAACTGATGAAAGGTATAGGTCAGGGAATGAAGGAATTTAAGAAAGCTTCAAAACTCGACTCTGAGGACAGTCCAAAGTAGTTACCGGTTCGAAAAACCAGGTTACTGACAAGATATTAACGGGCGTCTCACAGAGACACCCTTTTTTTGTTACCTTACCTTAAGGTCAGATTTTTCCCTTCCATCCCGAAGTGCTTCGGGCTTTTCCGGGAAGGGTAATGTGAGAGCAACACCAAAGCCTGATCAGAACGGCTCATATTTCTGATTCCTCCTGAGAGGTTCAAAACCTGCTTCCCTGATAAGGGACTGAAGTCCTTCGGCGTCGAATCTGTAGCCCGATCCTGCTGCACTTACAACATTCTCCTCGATCATCACAGAACCTACATCATCGGCACCTGCGTGCAGAGACAACATCCCGATCTCCCTGCCCGTTGTCAGAACTGAAGCCTGGATATGCCTGATATTGCAAAGCATTATCCTGCTTATGGCAACGAGCCTGAGATAGCCAGGTCCCGAATAGTTGCTTCTGACACTATGCCTGACAGCAAGACGTGTACCGGAATCCTGGTATGCCCATGGGATAAATGTAATGAAACCGTAATGTCCGTCAGGTTTTTCAGACTGGAGATCCCTTATCCTGATGAGATGTTCTATCCTTTCAGCAACCGTTTCGATATGCCCGTACATCATTGTGGCTGAAGTGGGCAGGTTAAGCCTGTGGGCTTCCCTCATAACCCCAAGCCATTCATCGGTTGTTGCCTTTGCAGGCGATATTATCTTCCTGACCCTGTCAGAGAGTATCTCGGCTCCGGCCCCTGGAAGCGATTCAAGTCCGGCAGTAATAAGTATCTTCAGTACCTCTGAAACGGGAAGCCCTTCCTTCCGGGCCAGAAAAACCACTTCCGGGGGACCCAGGGCATGGAGCTTAAGTGATGGATAAAGCTTTTTAAGACTGCTGAAAAGCGAGCGGTAGAACTCAAGTCCCAGATCGGGGTTCATTCCTCCCTGCAGAAGTAACTGGTCGCCGCCCAGTCTGTAAAGCTCATCAATCTTTTCCCGGTATTCTGCAATAGTGGTTATATATGATGATTCAGAGCCCTTTACAGTGCAGAAGTTACAGAAGAGACATTGTGAAAAACAAATGTTTGTTATATTGACATTCCTGTCAATTATCCATCCCACGTTATTCCCGGGATTATGTCTCTGCCTGAGAAGGGTGGCTGTATACAGGAGCTCTCCCAGGGGAGCCTGCTCATAAAGGGCAGCACCTTCTGCCATGGTCAAAGGCTCAAGGGAAAGAGCCTTAGCATACAAGTCAGTAAGTTTCATACCGGTGCCTCAGATGATTATTACTGCCGGCAAATTTAACTGTTTAAATTTTAGAATCAGCCTGAGTTAAAGAATCTGTTGAATTACAACCATGAACATCATTGGTACTGCATTAAAGCAACAGCATACACTACATTTCATCAGTTACCAATAATTTAATTAACTTTACTGACTTAATTTTCAGACAGGACTTTTATGAAACCATCAATAGTCAAGACATCACAGATCAGGCCCGACCAGTCAGTGGTGTGCATACTGGGAAACGACCAGATTCCGGTCGATCTGGGACTGACAAAGAGTGAACAGGAATATGCCTTGAAAAGGCTTACAGCAAAAGACGAGTATGTCCATATAAATTCCTATTTCAGATCGGTGTACTTCATCAGACTGAATGATGACAAAAGGCAATTCAAGGTAAGGGAAGAACTCAGGAAAAGTGCTTCGGGGCTCAGGAAACTGATAAACCAGGGAAATCGTGAAGAACTTGTCATCACAGCCGACGGAGCCTATAAAGGAGCTGTGGAAGATTTTGCCGAGGGACTGATACTCAGTATGTATAAGTTCGATAAGTATAAGACACTTGATGAAAAAGGTGAAAGGAAGACATATCCTTCACAGCTTTACCTGGTAACAAGTTCGGATGACCAGGAGGTGAAGTGGCTGAATGATCTCACTGACGCCGTGTGGTTTGCCAGGGATCTTATAAACGAACCGGTTAACCATCTGAATACAATAGCTCTCGCCGAGGAGATCAGAAAGATGACCGAACCGGCAGGCATCAGTATGGAAGTGTTGAACAAGGGTAAGATAGAAGCTCTTAAAATGGGAGGTCTTCTGGCTGTAAACAAGGGTAGTGTCGACCCTCCGGTGTTCTGCATTCTTGAGTGGAAACCTGAGAACCCCGTCAATAAGACACCAGTGATACTGGTAGGCAAGGGAATTGTTTTTGACACCGGCGGGCTTAACATCAAGACAGGCGACTACATGGACAATATGAAGGGAGATATGGCCGGGGCAGCTGCTGTTTCCGGCGCCCTGTATGCCATTGCAAGAACCGGACTGCCTGTTCATGTGATTGCGCTGATACCGGCCACAGACAACCGGCCCGGAGGGAACGCCTATGCACAGGGTGATATAATCGTAATGCACAACAGGATGAGTGTTGAAGTTGGTAATACAGATGCAGAAGGACGACTTATCCTGGCCGATGCCATCAGCTACGCATCACGGTATTCACCCGAACTGATTATTGATGTCGCAACACTTACCGGTTCGGCTGCCATGACTTTCGGAACCCAGGCTATGGCTGTGATGGGTAATGCCGACAGAAAATATTTCAGGCTTCTTGAAGAAACGGGGAATGAAGTATACGAACGTGTTGCCGAACTCCCTTTCTGGGAAGAATACGGCGAACTGATAAAATCAGATGTAGCCGATGTAAGAAACATCGGGGGAAGAGAAGCCGGAGCCATCACTGCCGGTAAGTTTCTCGAGAAATTTACTGATTTTCCGCTGATACATCTCGACATAGCGGGAACAGGGATGCTTAAAAAGGATGATTTCTACAGGACCAAGGATGGTCCGGCTTCGGGACTCAGGTTACTTGCAACTTTCATCAGAAGGCTGGCCGGGAGATATAACGAATTGTAATAATCAGTATGGAAAAGAAACAAATAATAACAGGAATATCGCAGGGAGATATTAACGGGATAGGATACGAAGTGATCATTAAAGCTCTGATGGATCCTGGGATGATCGACATCTGTATACCCATAGTGTATGGCTCTCCAAAAGTTGCTGCATATCATCGCAAGGCACTGAATATAAGCAATTTCAGCTTTAATAATATTCGTGGCCCCGAGGAAGCGAATAACAAGAAGGCTAACCTTATCAACTGTCTCGACGACAATATCCGTGTCGAGCTTGGCAAGGCCACACAGCAGGGGGGAGAAGCAGCATTCATCTCACTCGAAAAAGCGGTTGACGATCTGTTGAACCGGAAACTTGACGTTCTGGTTACTGCTCCCATTGATAAGCAGACAATACAATCTGACAATTTCCATTTCAAGGGACACACTGATTACCTTAAGGCAAAAGCAGGGTTAGACGACGTCCTTATGTTTATGATCTCTGAAAGTATGAGAATCGGATTTGTTACCGATCATATTCCGTTGAGAAAGGTTTCTGAAACCATAACAACAGAACTGCTGCTAAGCAAGATCAGGCTCATGAACAGATCACTGATACTCGACTTTGGCATAAGGAAGCCTGTTATTGCCGTTCTTGGGCTTAATCCCCATGCAGGTGACGGATCTCTTCTTGGTATGGAGGAGAATGAGGTTATAATACCGGCTATTAACCAGGCCCGGAAAGAAAATATAATGACCTTCGGTCCTTTCCCTGCCGACGGTTTCTTCGGTGCAGGATCCTTTGTCAAGTTTGACGGCATCCTGGCAATGTACCACGATCAGGGTCTGGCCCCATTCAAAGCCCTGTCGTTTGATTCAGGGGTTAACTTTACAGCGGGACTGCCCTTTATCAGGACATCCCCGGTACATGGTACAGCTTTCCAGATTGCCGGAAAAAATGAAGCCTCTGAAAGCTCCTTCCGCCATGCAATTTACCTGGCAACAGATATCTTCAGAAACAGGCAGATGTATGCCGAGATCACTGCAAACCCGCTGAAACACCAGGATATCGACATCCGCTCCGACAAGGTAGATGAACTACCTCCCGAGATATACAATAATGAACCTACCTTATGATCGAATACATAAGAGGAACCATAGCCGAACTTACACCGGCTTCTCTTGTACTGGAGACCCATGGAACCGGATATTTTCTTAATATTTCTTTATCGACGTACTCAAAGCTTGAGGGCACGACAGAATGCAAGGTCCTCGTTCATGAAGTGATTCGTGAAGACAGTCACCAGCTTTACGGATTTTCAGACAGGGAAGAACGTGAAGTCTTCAGGCATCTCATCTCTGTGACCGGAGTGGGTGCCAGCACTGCCAGAATGATGCTTTCCTCATTAAGTCCGGCTGAAATAGAAAAAGCCGTTGCAGGCAGTGATGTCAACCTTCTGAAGAGTATTAAGGGAATCGGACTCAAGACGGCACAAAGGATAATTGTAGATCTTAAAGACAAGCTTGGCAGGCAGGCAGGATCAGGTGAAATATTTGCAGCTGCGGACAATACAAAGCGGGAAGAAGCGTTATCTGCATTAGTGATGCTTGGGTTTGCCAAAGGCGCTGTAACTAAGGTTCTTGACAAAATTTTAAGGGAAGATAAACCTGATTCAGTCGAAAATCTTATCAAGCAGGCGCTTAAGAACTTGTAATACTGAATTAAGCCGGATTGGGATCAGGGATATCATATAAAAATCTACTGATAATTTCATGCCTCCTTCTGATCGCCTCTTTTGCCATTTGGCCGGGAGAGGTAAAAGGTCAGGATGTTGCTCCCACTCAGGTGAGCGATACGGCCGGCAAGACATGGCTCAGGCTCAGGGATGTCTCAGGTGTACCCTGGGAAAACCGGAGTGAATCACCTCTCTTCCTTAACAATCCGTCAAACATTTCTTCATCGGTGGTCTATGATCCCGCCAGGAATGAGTACATAATATACCAGAAGGTAGGTTCCTTTGACTACAGGACCCCGGTACATATGAGCCCCGAAGAGTTTCGCAAATATCAGTTCGATAAGGAGATGCGCGAATACTGGGAGTCGAGGATCAAGGGAGAGGAACCTGGATTCAGATCAACACTAATCCCCCGGATCGAAGTGGGGGGTGAAGCCTTCGACAAGATCTTTGGCAGCAACGTGATCAATATTATTCCACAGGGATCGGCCGAACTTATTTTCGGCATCAACATATCGCGTACTGAAAACCCGGCCTTGTCTGAGAAACTGAGAACAATACCCACCTTCGACTTCAAGGAGAAGATACAGATGAATGTTACCGGAACCATTGGTGACAAGATGCAGCTTGGAGTCAACTACAATACCGATGCTATGTTTGATTTTGAGAACCGGACAAAGCTTGAGTATTCGGGTAAGGAAGATGAGATCATAAGGAAAGTGGAGGCCGGTGATGTCACTCTTCCCCTGGCCGGGACACTGATAACCGGCAGCTACAGCCTGTTCGGACTCAAGACTGAGATGCAGTTCGGGAAACTCAACGTGACTACCGTTATGTCGCAGCAGAAGGGAGAGTCGTCGGTGATCCAGGTCGAAGGAGGTGCTCAGCTTAATAACTTCGAGATAAATGCGGATGAGTATGAGGCAAACAGGCACTTTTTCCTTTCACAGTATTTCAGGGATATCTATGATGAGGCTCTGAAAAACCTTCCTGTCGTAAGCTCCGGTGTCAATATAGAAAGGATTGAAGTATGGATAACCAACAAGGCTAACCGCTTTGAGGAGGCCAATAACAGGAATATAGTGGCATTTATGGATCTGGCCGAAAACCAGCAGCATATATTCAACAACGTTCCGGCTTTTCAGGCTCCGCCGGGGATTATGATCTATCCCGACAACGGTGCCAACAAAATGTATGAACAGATGACCACTGCCTACGGACAGATAAGGAATGTCGATCAGGTCACCAATGCTTTCGAGTCTCTCTACCCTGGCTTTCAGATAGGCCGCGACTTTGAGAAGATTGAGAATGCCAGATTACTGAATGACAGGGAGTTTACCCTTAACCGCCAGCTTGGATATATCTCCCTCAATACGCCACTTAACACCGATGAGGTGCTTGCCGTGGCATTCGAGTATACACTGGGCGGACAGGTTTTTAAAGTAGGGGAGTTTTCCACTGACGGGATCACGGCTCCACAGACTCTCATACTGAAGCTTCTCAAGGGTACCACACTGAGTCCAAGGCTGCCTACCTGGGATCTGATGATGAAAAACATTTATTCACTTGGTTCAGGAAGGCTTGATAAGAAAGATTTCGAACTCAACATACTCTACCAGGATGACAAGACAGGTAATGCAGTGAATTACCTTCCCGGGACAAACCTGGAGGAAGAAATACTTCTCCAGGTAATGGGTCTCGACTATCTGAATTCTCAGCTTGACAGGGAGTCTGACGGTTTCTTCGATTTCATAGAAGACATAACGGTAAACACCGACAGGGGCAAGATTATTTTTCCTGTTGTGGAACCATTTGGAAGCCATCTGAGAAGCAAGATCCCCGATGCGGCTGTAGCTTCAAAATATGTATTTCAGGAACTGTATGATTCAACCCAGACAGTGGCAAGACAGATTGCCGAAAAGAATAAGTTCAAACTCGCTGGAAGCTATTCTTCGGAATCGGGATCGGAGATCAGGCTTAATGCCACCAGTATCCCACAGGGGGCAGTGAAAGTTACTGCCGGGGGTGTTCCTCTGACCGAGAACGTAGATTATACAGTCGACTACAATATGGGTAGCGTAAAAATAATCAACCCTGCCCTTATTGAATCGCAGACTCCCATCCAGGTATCCCTTGAAAGTAACCAGTTCTTCGGGTTCCAGACCAAGACCCTGCTCGGTACCCACCTCGACTACCGTTTCTCTGATAACTTCAACATAGGTGGTACCATCCTGCATCTCACAGAACGTCCCTATACCCAGAAGGTGAATTTCGGCGACGAACCGATCTCAAATACCATCTGGGGATTGAATACATCGTATAAAACCGAGTCACAACTGCTGACAAAGATCATCGACAAATTACCGCTTCTTGAGACCAAAGCTCCTTCGACAATATCGTTCTTCGGGGAGTTTGCCCATCTCATCCCTGGTCATTCCAGGGCAATATCGCAGGCCGGCAATTCCTATATTGATGATTTTGAAGCCAGCGAAATACCTCTCGACCTTAAATCGTTCAATGCCTGGAGTATGGCAAGTATACCCCAGGGTCAGGATAATCTCTTCCCGGAGGCAAGGTTTAACAATGATCCCGTCAGCGGCTTTAACAGGGCAAAACTGGCCTGGTATGTCATCGACCCTCTCTTCCTCAGAAACGGCTCCTCGACACCCGGGCATATAAAGCAGACTCCGGATGAACAGTCGAGTCATTTTGTGAGGGAAGTCTATGAGGATGAGATCTTCCCTTTCAAGGAAAGCACTACCGGGATCCCTGCAAACATCTCAGTGCTCAATATGGCTTTTTACCCCGATGAGAAGGGAGCCTACAACTATGACACGGATCCGGGTCCCTATTCTCAGGGAATGAATGAGGACGGGAAGCTGGCGGAGCCTGAATCACGCTGGGGAGGCATTATGAGGGAGGTTCTTACTAGCGACTTTGAAACGGCAAATGTCCAGTATATCAAGTTCTGGATGATGGATCCCTTTGTCGAGGATCCTGATCATCCAGGCGGTGATCTGTATTTCAACCTTGGGAATATTTCTGAGGATATCCTTCGCGATTCGCGAAAGAGTTTTGAAAACGGCCTGCCCGGAACCGCGGAAGTGAAAAATGTAGATACAACAGCCTGGGGAAGGGTCCCCACGGTTCAGGCTGTTGTCCATGCTTTCGATAACGCCGTCGAATCGAGGGTGTACCAGGATGTGGGACTCGACGGGCTCAGGGACAGTGAAGAAGAGTCGTTCTTTTCAGATTACCTTGAGAAATCGCGGCAGATTGTCAGTGATGAAGCTTTTGAAGAAATTCGCAAAGACCCTTCCAATGACGACTTTCATTATTTCAGGGGATCAGATTATGACTTTCAGAAGCTTGGAATTCTCGAAAGGTACAAGAAATATAACGGCCCCGAGAGAAACTCTCCGACATCAGAGATGTCGGACGAGTCCTATCCGACATCAGGATCGACGCTGCCTGATATGGAAGATATAAACAGGGATAACACTCTCAGCGAGACTGAAAGTTACTACCAGTACCGTGTCAGCATCCGTCCTGAGGACATGAAGGTGGGTACCAATTTTATTGTTGATGAGGTGGAATACGAGGCCAAATTTGCAAATACAGACAAATCGAAGGTGAAGTGGTACCAGTTCAAGATCCCCGTCACCGAATATGAGAAGGTTGTCGGACCCATCAAGGATTTTAAATCGATCAGGTTTATGAGGGTTTTTATGAAGAACTTCAGGCAGCCTGTCATAATGCGCTTTGCTAAACTTGATCTGGTAAGGGCCGAATGGAGAAAGTATAATATTTCGTTTATGGAGGGCGGTGAAAGGGTCACCATTCCTGAGGCTTCCGACGGCACCTTTGAGATCAGCTCAGTAAGTATAGAGGAAAATGCAGGCAAACTGCCGGTCAACTATGTTCTGCCTCCCGGATTTGACCGGGTTATTGATCCGCAGAATCCTCAGCTGAGGCAACTCAACGAGCAGTCGATGGTACTCAGGGTACGGAATCTTGAAGACGGCGATGCAAGGGCAGCCTTCCGTAATGTAAACCTTGACATCAGGCAATACAGAAGATTAAGGATGGAGGTCCATGCCGAAGCCATTATCGGCGATCCCCTGTATGATGATGAACTTACCGCTTTTATCAGGATAGGATCAGATTACAAAGGCAATTTCTACGAGTATGAGATCCCTCTGAAACTAACCCAACCCGGGAAATACAGTAACGAAGACGATGAATCAAGAGCGCTTGTCTGGCCCGATGAGAACAGTTTCAATATTGATCTTTCACTTCTTCAGGAGGCAAAAAAGGAAAGAAACCGCAAGATGCAGGAACCGGGATCATCACTGAGTATGACAGATGTATTTGTCTATCATTCGGGCAATGCCCGGATATCTGTGTCGGGCAATCCCAACCTGAGCAATGTAAGAGTCATCATGGCCGGTGTAAGGAATCCCATAAAGACAAGAAATCCGGATAGTGATGACGGAGTACCAAAGTCGGGCGAGATATGGATAAATGAATTGCGACTCAGTGATTTCGTTGAGGACGGAGGCTGGGCTGCCAATGCACACCTTCAGACAAGACTGGCTGACTTCGGTACCGTCGATATGGTAGGGCAGGCCAGTACCCCCGGCTGGGGAAGCATCGAAAAGAAAGTGAACGAGAGAAGCAGGGAACAGACTCTTAAGTATGACCTGTCATCAAGCCTCGATTTGGGTAAGTTCTTTCCGGAGGAAGCAGGAGTAAGACTTCCGGTATATGTTGGTTATTCTGAAACCCATGTAAGACCCCAGTATAATCCTCTCGACCCGGACATACTGCTCGATGATGCTCTCGATGAGGCTAAGGACAAACATACACGCGATTCCATACTTGCCATTGCCGAAGATTTCTCAAGAAGGAAGACCCTTTCAATCAACAACGCAGGCGTGGCACGACGAAGCGATAAACCCCAGTTGTGGAACCTGTCAAACTTCAGTATCAATTATACCTATAATGAGGTTTACAGCAGCAACACCCGCATTGAAACCGATGTCGAAAAGAACTACAAGGGAGGGCTGAACTATAACTATGATGCACAACCGACCAATGTGCTGCCATTTAAAAATGTAAGTTTTCTTAACTCTCCGGTTTTCAGGATTATAAAGGATTTTAACTTCTATTACCTGCCAAGGAGCCTGTCGTTCAGGACCGATTTGACGAGGAACTACAATGAGATAAAGACCAGGAACATCAACAATCCCTTCCTAAAGATAAAACCTTCATTCAGAAAGGATTTTGAACTGAGCAGGATCTTTGATGTCAAGTTTGACCTTACCCGCCAGTTAAAAGTCGACTTTTCGTCGACCAACCTTGCAAGGATAGATGAACCGGCGGGAGGAGTCGACAGGCGCCGATACCAGTCAGATTATGAGAACTGGAGAGATTCCGTTCTGATCAATCTGAAGAATTTCGGAAGGACGACCTCATATAATCATTTTCTCAATGTAACCTACAACATTCCTGTCAACAAGCTGCCCCTTCTGTCGTGGGTGTCTTCCAATGTCAGGTACGGGGCTGATTTTACATGGCTGGCCGGCTCGCTTTATCCCGACAGCATGGAAATAGACCTGGGAAACACAATAAAGAACCACAGTGAGATGGCTTTTATGGCAACGGGTAACCTTGCAACCCTTTACAATAAGTCGAAATTTCTGAAGACCATCGAGAACAATACCAGACCCGACTATGCTGCCAGGATGAAAGGGGAGACGAAGACTGTAAGCTATACTAGGGAAAATGTGAACTTAAGGCCAAATGTGGTAAGAGGGATTATTCATAACCTCCGTACAAAGGATGTGACTGTCAAGGTAATCAGGAAGGATGGGACTGAACTGAAAGGGAAGGTTGATGTTATCAGCGAAAACAGGATCAACTTCACTTCTTCTGAAGAAGCCGCGGGTACTGTTGTAACCGTTGAGGGCAAGGTTCTGAAAAAGAAAAGTCCACTTATTGTTACAGGTGAATATCTTGCCAGGGCGCTCATGGGAGTCAGATCAGTCAGCTTTAACCAGACCACAGCACGGGGGCAGTTCCTGCCGGGATACCTGCCGGAGGCAGATTTTATGGGGATGTCGGAACGTAACAACGCGTTAGCCCCGGGATGGCCCTTTATCCTTGGCTACAGTGATCAGGACTTTTTCGACAGGGCTGTTTCAAAAAACTGGATATCGAAGGATACACTTC
Organism: uncultured Rikenellaceae bacterium; assembly: GCA_964494045.1. Classification (GTDB taxonomy): domain Bacteria; phylum Bacteroidota; class Bacteroidia; order Bacteroidales; family VadinHA17; genus LD21. Next base: position 2,430 of record CAZBQM010000057.1, on the reverse strand, counting down.
TCAACACTCCGGCATCATATGATACACGTAAGGATCTGTCGGTAAGAGCGCTTGTTGAACCCTTCCCCGGGCTGAGAATAGACGTGAATGCAGACAGGAGGTTTCTTGAGACCGTCAGCGCCTATTATCTGGCTGACAGGAACGGGACTTTCCCCGACAGCACGCGAAACAGGATGATCTCGGGCAATTTTTCTATTTCAATTATAAGCTGGGGTACAGCCTTTGAGAAGGTAACCAAGGATAATGATTATGTATCACCTGCCTTCGAGGAATTTAAGAAAAACACCCTTATCATTTCACAACGAAGAGGGGAAGATAGAATGGAAGTCGATCCGGGCTATAATCCGGATCTTGATCCCCTTACCGGGGAGGCTTTGGCCGGACCATATAAAAGCGGTTACGGACCAACCTCAAAGGAAGTGCTCATCCCTGCCTTTTATGCGGCCTATACGCGATCGGATCCTTCAAAGGTGAGCCTTGACATATTCCCTTCAGCAATGAGAATGATGCCTAACTGGAAGATCAACTTTGACGGTCTGACGAAAATAGCCTTTGTACAGAAACTGTTCAGGTCGGTTAATATCTCACACCAGTACAGGAGCACCTATCAGATAGGATCATATACAACTAATCTGAGCTGGTCGCCCGATGATGACGGGATAAGCAGGATAAGGGATCTTCAGGACAATTTCATCCAGCAGTATGAGGTAAACGTAGTCACCGTTAACGAACAGTTCAGCCCGCTGATCAATATTGACATGAACTGGAAGAACAGTCTGACTACCAGGTTTGAATGGAGAAAGTCGAGGACAGTGTCACTTAACCTTGCCAGTAACCAGATAGCTGATGCAAGGATCAATGAACTGGTTGTGGGTGCCGGCTACAGGTTTGATGATGTGCAGATAATCCTTAAGACAGGGGGCGGGCAGAAGATACTTAAAAGCGATCTGAACCTCAGGTTTGATCTTTCGGTAAGAGATAACAAGACCATAGCACGGAAACTTGTCGAGAGTGTCAACCAGCCCATGGTAGGGCAGAAGGTATTTACAGCGGGATTTACGGCTGATTATGTCCTTAGCGACAGGTTTAACCTTCAGGTCTTTGCCGACCACACAATGAATAATCCCTTTGTGGCAAACACTTTTCCGACTTCCAATACCAACTTCGGCTTTAGCCTGAAATTCACACTGGTTCAGTAGGATAAAAGGCCCTGACTGAAAATTCCGGGGCGGAAGGATAAATAAAAAAAAATCTTTACTTTTGAACTCAGACTCGCAAGAGAAGGGAAACTGATATAATAACTAAATCAATCAAAGATATGAACGTTCCGGAAAATTTACTTTACACAAAAGATCACGAATGGCTTCGCGTTGAGGGTGAGACCGGTTATGTTGGAGTAACTGATTTCGCACAGGGCGAACTGGGAGACATAGTATTTGTTGAAATTGAGACTCTCGGTGAGACTCTTAAGAAGGAAGAGGTATTCGGAACCATTGAAGCCGTCAAGACAGTATCAGATATGTTCATGCCTGTAGGAGGAGAGGTCCTTGAGGTCAATCCGGTTCTGGCTGATAGTCCTGAAATAGTCAACACTGATCCCTACGGAGAAGGATGGATGATAAAGGTCAGAATGACTGATCCTTCTGAAACCAGCAACTTACTTAATGCTGAAAAATACAGGGAACTCCTGTAAAGTTTTTACAGAGTCTTTTTTACCTCGACTTCCTGGTATCCTTCAACGATATCTCCAACCCTGATATCGTTGAAGTTATTTATGTTAAGTCCGCATTCATAGCCACCTAACACTTCCCTGACATCATCCTTGAAACGTTTCAGGGAACCCAGGTCGCCCGTGTATATAACAATACCGTCGCGGATTACCCTTACTCTTGTACTCCTGGTGATCTTGCCTTCCTTGACATAGCAACCGGCAACGGTACCGACCTTTGTCACCTTGAAGATCTCGCGTATCTCGAGTGTGGCAACAATTTCTTCCTTCATCTCAGGAACAAGCATACCTTCCATGGCAGCCTTGATCTCCTCAATGGCATCGTAGATTATTGAATACAGGCGGATGTCGATTTCTTCCTTCTCTGCAAGCTTCCTTGCACTCAGTGAAGGACGTACCTGGAATCCGACAACTACCGCGTTGGAGGCAGCTGCAAGCAGGATATCTGACTCAGATATCTGACCCACGGCTTTGTGGATCACGTTAAGCTGGATCTGTGGTGTTGACAGTTTGATAAGTGAGTCGCTGAGAGCCTCGACAGATCCGTCGACATCACCTTTGACGATAATATTGAGTTCCTGGAAGTTACCTATGGCTATTCTTCGGCCTATCTCATCAAGTGTGATGTGTTTCTGGGTACGCAGACCCTGTTCTCTCTGAAGCTGGGCACGTTTTGTGGCAATGTCCTTGGCTTCCCTGTC
>CAZBQM010000056.1:0-18259 GCA_964494045.1 uncultured Rikenellaceae bacterium | reverse complement strand
GTCAGGCAGCATCATGGCCGGTGACACACTAACAGGTGCCATGGATATCATGAAGATCATTGCAGGGATATACCTGGTGGGAGTAGCAATGACAGGGATAAAGTTCATTGCCGATATACTTGAGATAATGATACTTATAACAGACAAGAAGATTCCCGGATCAAAAATAATAAGGTTCAGGGGGCTCAACACAGCCGCTTTTTCAGCCTTCGGTCATGTATTCATTAACTCAGCTCTCACCCCTGAAGAAGCAGAAAAAATAGAAAAACATGAGAATATTCATATCTCTAAATTTCACTTCCTGGATATCCTGTTCCTTGAATCGGCTGGTATAGTACTATGGTTCAATCCATTCATTCATCTGTTGAATAAATCTCTCAGAGCCGTGCATGAATACCAGGCTGATGAAGGCTGTATAAACTGCGGGATCTCTATCGTTGAATATCAGCAACTTATCATAAACCAGGTATTTGGAGCAAGGACTTCCAAAGTAACCAACAGTTTCTCCAACCCAACTTTAATAAAAAAACGAATGATCATGATGACAAAAAAACGCTCACGAATTTCGGCAAACCTCAAGATACTTCTGGTTATGCCATTGATTGCAACCGTTATGCTATTTATCTCTTCCTGCAAGGAAAACGGCGATGTTAACAGCACTGGCAAAACAGGTATTCCATCTGGCGTTGTTAATCAAAAAGTTGAAAAGGGCTCACTCCCGGGCACAGATGCTCCTCCACCTCCTCCTCCCCCGGCTGAAGGAGAACCTTTCATGGTAGTCGAGGAAATGCCTGTCTTCACAGGAGGTGAGGAAGGGCTTTTGAAATACATTAACGAAAACACCCGGTATCCAGAAGAGGCCAAAGCCAAAGACATCCAGGGGAGAGTGATAATCAAGTTCTGTGTCGAAACCGACGGAAGAGTTAACAGATGGACCGTGGTAAAGGGAGTTGATCCCTTACTCGACAATGAAGCCTTAAGGGTGGTCGGATCAATGCCAAAGTTTGAAAAACCCGGCCGCCAGGATGGCAAAGCAGTTCCTGTGTGGTATATGGTACCAATAGTCTTCGCGCTTCAGTAGCGAGAGACCATGTTGAAGTCTTAAGAGGAGGATGCCACTGAGTGACATCCTCCTCTTTTTATTCCATATTCATATGTTCTCAGGTCAGTCGTGACAGACGGTTCCTTCGTAAATATTGTTTAAATAGTTACATTTGGAGGTGAAATAAACTGGTGATGAATCTGGAAAAGAGAATAAAGGCTTTTTCTGAACTTGGAGAAAGGATAAGAGAAGTTCTGTCGGGGGAAAACAGGCTATTGTCTGCTGAAGCCGGTAAAATTATCTCATCGCAGCAGGATAAAAATGAATGGTTCACTCCTGACAACGTAAGGCTGGCCCTGGAGTCAATAGCCGGTGAGCTTACCCCGGAAAACCTTGGAGTCTGGACAGAAAAATATCCTGGTCTTCAGGCTGTCAGGAAACCACTCAGCGTTGGGGTTGTCATGGCAGGGAACATACCGCTTGCCGGATTCCACGATTTTCTTTGTGTTCTGGTAAGCGGTAACAGGATAGTTGCCCGGACAAGCAGCAAAGATCCCGACATAATGGTATGGATTGCAGATCTTCTTGTTTCACTTGAGCCCTCATTCCGCGACCTGATAACATTCAGAAGCGACAGACTCAGTGATTTTGATGCTGTGATTGCGACAGGCAGCGACAATACCTCGAGGTACTTCGAATATTACTTCGGGAAGTATCCCAATATAATCAGGAAGAACCGTAACAGTGTTTCCATCATTGACGGCAACGAAAATGGAAGCGACCTGGCAGCTATGGGAGATGATATTTTTTTATACTTCGGGCTCGGTTGCAGAAATATAAGCAAGATCTTCGTACCGGAAGGTTATGATCTGAATATGCTTTCGTCGTACTGGAGGGCCTACAGCAATATCATTTGTCATAAGAAATATGCCAACAATTATGATTTCAGCAAGGCAGTTTTTATAGTCAACAAAGAACCATTTACAGATACCGGTTACCTCCTGATGAAAGAAAGTACAGCCCTGTCCTCTCCCGTCTCAGTGTTGTTCTATGAGAAATACAGAACACGGGAGGAAGTTATTCAGCATGTCAGTGAACAGAAAGATAAAATACAGTGTATAACGGGTAGCGGTTTTACCAGTCACGGCAAAGCCCAGTGGCCTCATTTATGGGACTATGCCGATGGTATTGACACTATAGATTTTCTTTTAAAAATAAACCGTCCAGGGATATTGTAAAATAAAAAATATTATATTGCACCAGTCGAATTAAGAACAGATATGGTATACAAATTTGTGCTGTTATCAGATGAAGATGAGTCATTCGTGAGAGAATTTGAATTTCTTGACTCACATACATTGATGGATTTTCACAATATGATTCAGGAGGAGTTGGAGTATGACAAGTCACAGATGGCATCATTTTTCCTTGCTACTGATTCTTGGGAAAAAGAAGAGGAATTTACCCTGTTTGACATGGGAACGGGATCATCGACCATGGAATCAGCCATCCTCGATGAGATAATATTTAAAAAGAACCAGAAGCTGCTTTATGTATTCGACTTTTTCAACGATCGTGCCCTTTTCGTTGAATATACAGGTGAGGCGAAGGAGAATGAAGACCGGGATTACCCCCTGTGCACCAATTCAAAGGGTATTCCTCCTAAACAGGTTGTATTTGGATCAAGGTCACGGACTCTCTACAACAACATCGTCGTTTCCGATGATGATGATGACGATGATGATGATGGTCCGGAGGTTGACGATCTTTTCCTGAACGGGAATGACGACGAGTCACTGCCCGATTTTGAAAACCTGGAGAATCTGGAAGAGGAGGAGGAAGAGGAGTAAGATGCTCCATCCCGGATCTCATGGATAACATACTCATAGTTCTTCTTGGTCCGACAGGGGTCGGGAAGACTGATCTTGCGGTTGCACTTGCCCTGCATTTCGGCGTGGAAATCATTTCATGCGATTCAAGACAGTTTTACAGGGAGATGAAGATCGGAACAGCTGTTCCCGATCAATCGCAGCTTGAAAGAGTCACCCATCATTTCATCGGATTTCTGTCTGTAAGAGATTATTACAGTTCAAGTATGTTTGGCAGGGATGTACTGGGGCTTTTGCCTTCCCTTTTTGAAAGGAAGCACATGACTCTTATGACAGGCGGCTCAGGAATGTATATTGACGCAGTATGTGAAGGAATTGATGACATACCCGACGTTGATCCTGAGGTCAGGGAAAGGTATAACAGGATCTTCCAGACAGAAGGGCTTGAAAGCTTAAGGGCTGCACTCAGAATTCTTGATCCGGAGTATTATTCCAGGGTCGACCTAAAAAATCATAAAAGGATTATCAGGGCTCTGGAGATCTGTGAATCGACAGGGAAGCCTTTCTCTTCATTTCTGAAAGGAGAAAAAGGCAAAAGGGATTTCAGGATAATAAAGATCGGCCTTACCACAGGCAGGAAGGAATTGTACGAACGTATTGACCGACGGGCAGACCTTATGGTGGAAAGGGGGCTTGAAGAGGAAGCAGCAGGGCTTTACGGGCTGAGGGATCTGAATGCACTGAACAGCGTGGGATACAAGGAGTTTTTTGACTTTTTTGACGGAAAGATCACCAGGGAAGAGGCCATAACCTTGATAAAACGCAATAGCCGCCGCTATGCGAAAAGACAGCTCACATGGTGGAAAAGGGACAGTTCTGTAAAATGGTTTGATCGTGCCGACAGGGACGGAATCATAAATTTTATAGATGAATGCACCGGATCATGTTCCCGACAGGCGTGATCAGGATATTATTACCCTCCGGCTTTCTATTTAAGCTCTTTAAGAAACCTTATCGCATCCTTAGGATCTTCGGCACTGAATACAGAACTGCCGGCCACGAGGACATCAACCCCGGCTTCGATCAGTGCTGCGGCATTATCTGAATCAATTCCACCATCAACCTGTATCAGAACATTGTACCCCCCCTGGTCTATCATCTGGTCGAGTTCCCGTATTTTGTCATAAGATTCGGGAATAAATTCCTGTCCCCCGAAACCCGGATTGACAGTCATTACAAGCACCATATCCACAAAGGGCAAAGTGTTCTTAAGAAGCGAAACAGGAGTATGTGGGTTGAGTGCAACGCCTGCTTTCATACCAAGTTCGCGGATCTCGGTAACAACGCGCTGCAGATGTATACAGGCCTCATACTGAACAGTAAGTACATCGGCACCGGCATCGCGGAAGCGGCTTATATAACGACCGGGATCAGTTATCATAAGATGAACGTCGAGAGGCTTTTCAGTCACTCTTTTTATATGTTCAATGATGGGAAAACCGAATGAGATGTTGGGCACAAATACCCCGTCCATTATATCAAGGTGAATCCAGTCGGCCTGACTTCCGTTCACCATTTTTATTTCCTTTTCGAGATTTGTAAAATCAGCCGCCAGCAATGATGGTGAGACAAGATGCTTCATTTCAGAATTATTTCCGGCAAATATAGGAACAAATTATTAACCGAGGTATGATTTCAGGATTCTGCACCTCGTTGTAAACTGAATTCTTTTTATGGCCTTTTCCTTTATCTGCCTCACGCGTTCACGGGTAAGCTTAAGTTCCTCCCCTATCTCCTCAAGTGTGAAAGGATGTTTCATTCCCAGTCCGAAATACAATTTCAGCACTTTCGCCTCCCTTGGTGAAAGGGTGCTCAGCGCTCTTTCAATCTCATATGCAAGTGACTCATTTATAAGATTCCTGTCAGGACTTGGAGTGTCGGGATTCTGCATAACATCATACATATTGTTGTCTTCCTCCGAGCTGATCGGGGCATCCATGCTTACTGTGCGTCCGTTGGTTTTCAGAGCTTCCTTAACCTCTTCGGGTACCATTTCGAGAAGATCAGCTATTTCCTGGGAAGAGGGTTCTCTTTCATACTCCTGTTCAAGACGGGCAAACGCCCTGTTAATCCTGTTGATGGAACCAATTTTATTGACCGGGAGCCTGACTATCCTTGCCTGTTCAGCCAGGGCCTGCAGAATAGCCTGCCTGATCCACCACACGGCATAGGAGATAAATTTGAATCCGCGTGTCTCATCAAAACGCTGAGCAGCCTTCATCAGTCCAAGATTACCTTCATTAATTAGGTCGGGAAGACCCATCCCCTGATTCTGATACTGTTTGGCCACAGAAACAACAAAACGCAGATTGGCATTTACAAGTTTCTTAAGGGCAGCTGTATCACCTGTTCTTATCTTCCTTGCCAGTATGACTTCTTCTTCGGGTGAAATCAGATCAACACGACCTATCTCCTGGAGATATTTGTCAAGAGAGGGAGTATCACGGTTGGTAACCTGTTTTGTAATCTTTAATTGACGCATAGACAGGTTGTTTAAGGTTAGCAGGGATTCCGGACAAAGATTACAATTGTAATAAAAAAAAGTTCAATATCAAAAGTTTAGTTGAATTTTTTTTGTCGGATAAAGTCTTTTTAATATCTTGCGTAAAATCAACTATCCGATCACCGCGGATAAATTACTGGTTTATCACAAGGCAAAATTATTATTTCGAATAAGGATTTTATTTGTTTATTTTATTAATATTGCAGCGGTTTTCGGATATGTAAACTGTTGTTACATATTTCCCGGGTTCATCTCATACCTTGTTCCTGGTTTCCATTACAAATTTTTCTCTTTTCATTTATTATCATTAAAGTATGTACGATATTCTTGAGTTAAGTAAGAAACTGCTTCCTGAATTGAGGGATATAGCAAGAGAACTTAATATTAAAAAGACTGAATCTCTCAAAAAGCAGGACCTTGTTTACAAAATCCTTGATCAGCAGGCTATCGAGGCCACTGAAAACAGGAAGAACCCGAAACCAGAGGCAAAACCTTCTGAAAACAAGCCGGATCAGGTAAACCGTGATCGGGATTCCGGATACAGGAGAGGGAGACGTCCCAGGACAATTAAGGGAGGAGACAAGAAACCTGTTGAATCGGTAATGACAGTCTCGCCGGAAACCGGGACCAGAAATGAACCCAGACAGGAAGAAATGCCTGAGCAGAACAGAAAGGCAGAAAAAAGAGAAGAGCAGCCCGATCTTTTCAGAAGTGCTGAAACCACCTCTGAAGAAAAAAGATCAGGCGGATGGAGAGATGATAACAGAAAACGTGATTTTAGCAGGGTGCCCTCCACAAAAGCTAAAGAACCTGTGAATACCGAAATTGTAAAGGAAGAAACTATGATTGACAACAGCCTTCCGGTAACTGAAGCAGTTACCCCTGACACACCGGCTGCATCAGATTCCCCTCTTCCTGCAGGAGAAATAATCATTGAACCCCCTGTATCGCAGGAAGTTCAGGAAGTGCAGCCTGCAAAAGATGAAAAGAAAGAAAAACCATATGAATTTGAAGGTATTGTATATAATACGGGAGTTCTTGAAATCATGCCCGACGGATACGGTTTCCTGCGCTCACCCGACTACAACTACCTTAATTCGCCCGATGACATTTATGTATCGCAGTCGCAGATAAAACTGTTCGGTCTTAAAACCGGCGACACCATAAAGGGAAGCATCAGGCCCCCGAAAGAAGGAGAGAAATACTTCCCGCTTATTAAGGTGGAAGAAATAAACGGAAGAAGTCCTGACTTCATAAGGGACAGGGTTCCCTTCGACTTCCTCACCCCTCTCTTCCCGAACGAGAAATTCACCCTCTGCCAGCCGGGTGAAGGTTCGCTCTCAGTAAGGGTCATTGACATGTTCTGCCCGATAGGGAAAGGACAGCGCGGTCTTATTGTGGCTCAGCCCAAGACTGGAAAGACCATCCTTCTTCAGGAAATTGCAAATGCCATAGCAAAACATCATCCCGAGGTTTACCTGATGATCCTGCTTATTGATGAAAGACCTGAGGAAGTGACTGATATGGCAAGGAATGTTAAGGCAGAAGTGATAGCCTCAACATTTGACGAACCAGCTGAAAGACACTGCCGGGTTGCGAATATTGTTCTTGAGAAAGCAAAACGCCTGGTTGAATGCGGACATGATGTCGTCATTCTTCTTGATTCAATAACAAGACTTGCCAGGGCCTTCAATACCACGGCACCCGCCTCGGGAAAAGTGCTTTCGGGAGGTGTCGATTCGAACGCCCTTCACAAGCCCAAAAGATTTTTTGGTGCAGCAAGGAACATTGAGAACGGAGGCTCTCTGACTATAATTGCCACTGCCCTAACCGATACAGGTTCAAAGATGGACGATGTCATCTTTGAGGAATTCAAGGGCACAGGAAACATGGAACTTCAGCTTGACAGAAAGTTATCGAACAGGAGAATATACCCCTCAATCGACATTCCTGCTTCAAGTACACGCCGCGAGGATCTTCTTCTCAACAAGAACATCCTTCAGAAAATATGGGTACTCAGGAACTTCCTCACCGACATGAACTCGGTCGAGGCTATGGAATTCCTGCGCGACAGACTTATGCAGGCCAAATCAAATGAAGAGTTCCTTATTTCCATGAACGGAGGATAGGTATCTGTTTTTTTTTGTAAATTTGCACCTTCTTTCTGAAATATACTTTTTTATCAATCATATATTTTTCAAAAATGGGAACAAAGAAATTCATAACATGCGATGGCAATCAGGCTGCATCGCACATTGCATATATGTTTAGCGAGGTAGCTTGCATATATCCTATTACACCATCGTCGACCATGGCAGAGTATGTAGATGAATGGTCAGCAAACGGGTTGAAGAATATCTTCGGGGAACAGGTAAAGGTTGTTGAAATGCAATCAGAAGCCGGCGCAGCCGGAGCTGTTCACGGGACACTCCAGACGGGGGCACTTTGCACCACTTTTACAGCATCACAGGGACTTCTTCTTATGATCCCCAACATGTACAAGATAGCTGCAGAACTTCTTCCGGGTGTATTTCATGTAAGTGCACGTACAATAGCAGCTCATGCATTGTCCATATTCGGAGATCACAGTGATATTTATTCGACAAGGCAGACCGGATTTGCACTTCTGGCCAGCGGAAGCGTTCAGGAAATAATGGACCTTGCAGGTGTTGCCCACCTCACAGCCATTAAGTCAAGGATACCCTTCCTTCACTTCTTTGACGGGTTCCGTTCCTCACATGAGGTTCAGAAAATTGAAGCCCTTCAGATGGAAGACCTGAAAAAGCTTATCGATACTGAAGCTCTTAACAGATTCAGAAAGAATGCAATGAATCCTGAGCATCCTGTTACCAGGGGAACTGCCCAGAATCCCGACATTTTCTTCCAGGCAAAAGAATCTATTAACAGGTTCTATGAGCCTATCCCCGACATGGTAAATGATTACATGGCAGAGATCTCAAAACTCACCGGAAGGGAATACAAACCATTCTGTTACTACGGTGCTCCTGATGCTGAGAATATCATCGTAGCAATGGGTTCGGTTACTGAAACCACCAAGGAGGTTATCGACTATCTTATGAAGAAAGGCGAAAAAGTAGGTCTTCTGACAGTCCATCTATACAGGCCTTTCTCAGCAAAATATTTCTTCAATGTATTTCCTAAATCGGTTAAGAAGATCACCGTTATTGAAAGGACTAAAGAGCCAGGTGCACCCGGAGAACCTCTTTATCTTGACATTAAGGATCTTTTCTATGACAAGGCAGATAAGCCTGTGATCGTTGGTGGCCGTTACGGACTCAGCTCAAAGGATACCACACCTTCACAGATACTTGCAGTATTTGAGAATATGAAACTCAGCAAACCTAAGAATCAATTCACTGTAGGTATTGTTGACGATGTTACATTCACATCCCTTCCTGTGCTGCCTGAGATTAACGTAGCCGAACCCGGTACCTTCTCCGCCAAATTCTACGGTCTGGGATCAGATGGTACTGTTGGTGCCAACAAGAACTCGATCAAGATCATTGGTAACACAACCGAAAAATACTGCCAGGCATATTTTGCATACGACTCCAAGAAGTCGGGTGGTATAACAACTTCACACCTCCGTTTCGGGGACAAACCGATACGTTCTCCGTACCTGGTAAACACCCCTGACTTTGTTGCATGCCATGTTCCATCATATATTGAGAAATATGATATGCTTAAAGGTCTCAAGAAAAACGGCACCTTCCTCCTTAACTCAATCTGGGATAGCGAAGAGACTAAAAAGCGCCTTCCCGACCATATGAAGAAATACCTGGCTGAGAACAACATCAACTTCTATATCATCAATGCTACTTCCATTGCCGAAGAAATTGGTCTGGGTACACGTACCAATACTATCATGCAGGCTGCTTTCTTCAAGGTTGCTGATGTTATCCCCTACCAGAAAGCCGAAGAGGAGATGAAAAAAGCCATCTACAAAAGCTACGGCAAGAAGGGTGAGAATATTGTAAAAATGAACTATGCTGCCGTTGACAAGGGAAGTGAAGTTACCAAAGTTGAAATCCCTTCTGAATGGTCAGGAATAAAAGTCACAAAGCAGAACGACACACGTCAGATTCCTGAATTTGTAAAGAATATCATGGAGCCCATGAATGCCATGAAAGGTGACGATCTGCCTGTAAGTGCTTTTGTTGGAATGGAAGATGGTACTTTCCCGTCAGGAACCGCTGCATATGAAAAACGCGGTACCGCCGTCAATGTTCCCGAGTGGCAGTCCGAAAACTGCATCCAGTGCAACCAGTGTTCCTATGTCTGTCCTCATGCAGCTATCAGACCCTTCCTTATGACTGAGGAAGAACTGGCAAAGGCTCCTGAAGGTACCAAGGCTATCCAGGGTATGCCCGGAGCTCTCAAAGCTTACAAATTCAAAATACAGGTAAGCGTTCTCGATTGTACCGGTTGCGGTAACTGTACTGATATATGTCCTGCCAAGAACAAGGCTCTTGTAATGAAGCCTCTTGAGACACAGCTTGAAGAGACTGAACGCTGGACCTACATGCATGAAAAAGTTGGTTACAAGGATAATGTAGTTGACAAATTTGTCAATGTAAAGAACAGCCAGTTCTCCCAGCCTCTGTTCGAGTTCTCGGGAGCCTGTGGCGGTTGCGGTGAGACACCTTATATCAAAACCATAACACAGCTCTTCGGCGACAGGATGATTGCTTCGAATGCTACAGGTTGTTCTTCGATATACAGCGGATCTGCTCCTTCGACTCCCTATACCCACAATAAGAATGGTCACGGTCCCGCATGGGCAAATTCACTCTTTGAGGATAATGCTGAATTCGGATTTGGTCTCTCAATAGGCGCCACCAAACTCAGGGACAGGATCGCCCGTCTGATGAGTGAATCACTTGATAACGGTATTAATCCTGATACCAAAGCCGCCTTTGAGGAATGGCTCAGGGAAAAAGACAACGCCGAACCTTCAAGAACTGCATCCGCAAGGGTCATTGAAGCATGCGAAAAAGACGGATCACCTGTCTCAAAAGAGATTCTGGACCTCAAACAGTATCTTGTCAAGAAATCGCACTGGATCTTTGGTGGTGACGGTTGGGCATATGATATCGGTTACGGTGGACTCGATCACGTTCTGGCATCAGGAGAAGATGTAAACGTACTTGTTCTTGATACAGAAGTTTACTCCAATACCGGAGGTCAGGCTTCCAAATCAACACCTGCCGGCGCAGTTGCCAAATTTGCTGCCTCAGGTAAGAAGATAAGGAAGAAGGACCTTGGCCATATGGCAATGACCTATGGTTATGTATATGTTGCACAGGTTGCCATGGGTTCAAGCAATGCACAGTACATCAAAGCCCTCAAGGAAGCTGAAGCATATCCGGGACCATCACTGATTATCGCCTATGCTCCATGTATCAACCACGGCCTTAAGGAAGGTATGGGAAGAACACAGGCTCAGGAGAAATTTGCTGTTGAGTCGGGCTACTGGCACCTGTACAGGTACAATCCTCTTCTTGAGAAAGAAGGCAAGAATCCCTTCACCCTCGATTCAAAAGAACCGGACTGGAGCAAATTCCAGGACTTCCTCAAGTCAGAGGTCAGGTATACATCTCTTATCAAATCATTCCCCGGAGAAGCCGAGATACTATTCAAGGCTGCAGAGGTAAATGCAAAATGGAGATATAAATCATATCAGCGGCTTGCCGCCATGGTTTATGAACCTGAGACAAAATAACTGAAATACAAGGCTTCATAAAAAGAAGTCAGTATGAGGGCGCCCCAAAGGGTGCCCTCTTTTTTTGCTTCATACCCTGATCCCTGGTTTCAGGTATACTGTTTTGAGGTAATTGCTGATATTGTACATTCTTAGTACATTTGCAGCTATCAGAATTGCAATGGGAAGGATAGTGGGAATAGACTACGGCAGAAAAAGGACCGGTCTGGCTATTACAGATCCCCTGCAGATATTTGCCTCACCCCTTGAAACGGTAAGGACAAATGAACTGCTTGCCTTTCTGACTGACTTTGACAAAAGAGAACAGATTGATGCTTTTGTGATTGGTGACCCTGTGACAATGAACAATCTTCCCTCTGAGTCTGTTAAATATATCACTCCCTTTCTGAAACAACTTGAAAAATGCTTCCCCGGAAAGCCCATTTTCAGGATAGATGAGAGATTCACCTCGGGAATTGCCCAGCGGGCCATGATCGAGGGCGGCGTTAAGAAAAGCCGGAGAAGTGAAAAAGGGATGGTGGATAAGGTAAGCGCAGCCATCATTCTTCAGTCGTTCCTCGACACCAAAAGGCTGTCGGGAACGGTAAACGGAAAAAACAGCACAACTTCCGCAACAACCTGAAAGTTAATCATTGAGGAAGATTGTGACGGGCTTTCCGGCTGACCTGACACTGCAAAGAAATATGTCGCGGGACTCTGGCGGGAAGAATTTGTTGAGAGAATTATTGTAAAAGTAATATATTAATAAAATGGTATACCCGATTGTTATATACGGACATCCGGTCCTTAGAAAAGAAGCTGCTGATATTGAAAAAGATCATCCTGGTCTGTCAACATTGATACCTGACCTTTTTGAAACCTTGCACAGGTCGGAAGGTATGGGCCTTGCTGCTCCCCAGATAGGAAAATCGATCCGTATCTTTGTTATCGACGGTACTCCCCTGGCTGAGGATGAACCCGAACTGGAAGGTTTTAAGAAAGTCTTCATAAATGCAAGGATTGTTGAAAAAGACGGTGGATTGGTGCCTATGAGCGAAGGATGCCTCAGCATTCCCCACCTCAGGGAGGAAGTAAACAGGGAAAACAGGGTAAGGATCACATATTATGATGAGAACTGGGAGTTTCATGATGAGATTTATGAAGGATACAGGGCAAGGATAATCCAGCATGAATACGACCATCTCGATGGCATATTGTTTACAGACAGACTTAATCCTCTCAGGAGGAGGCTTATCAAGAGCAAGCTGAATGCCATAAGTAAAGGAAGGTTTGAAGCCGACTACAAAACCGTTCTTCCCGGTCAGAAGATCAGAGAATAATCCTCTTTTTTCATATCTTTATTGGCAGAATGGTCTCATAGCTGCTGACCGTGCTTTATAAAGAGATACCTTTTCTGCGCATTGTCCTGCCTCTTGGCGCCGGCATAGTGGCAGGATTTGTTATCAGGATTCCCATGCCACTGATCCTGGCGTCAGCTTTACTTTTTATCTGTATGCTGATATCATGCTGTTTCCTGAACAGACGTCCCGGGAATATCTGTTTTGGTGTCTTTTTTTCTGCAGCACTTTTTTTCACAGGCATAATATTGTATAACCAGGAGAAAGATAGTTTGTCTGACCTTCCTCCCGGCAAGATAACACTGGTCTGCACCCTCTCGGAATACCCGCTGGAAAAACCAAACAGCCTTGAACTCAGTCTCAGTATGGATTCTGTTTCAGTAGGAAAGCCCGGAACGAAGGTTAAAGGCAACCTCCTTCTTTATACCCGGAAGGATGACCGCATCTGGAAACTGCTTCCCGGCGACAGGCTTTCAGTGACCTGTACCCCCGTCAGAATATCCAACCTTGGAAACCCCTCGGAGTTTGACTACAGGTTTTACATGGAAAACCATGGATTCAGGTACAGTTGCTTTACAGATCCCGGTAACATCTCGATCATTGACATTCCACGACGGAGAAAGCTTATTCACAGTTCGCTGCTGATAAGAGAACGCATAATAAAAATGTATGAGGAACGGGGTATTCAGGAGGACAGGCTCCCTCTTGTTGCGGCAATGACCCTGGGGAGGAAGGTCTCGCTTGACAAGGAACAGAAAGAGAATTTCATCAAAGCCGGTGTAATGCATATCATGGCTGTGTCGGGTCTTCATGCCGTGATACTTAGCTTTTTCATTCTCAACGTCCTGTTCTTCCTGAAAAGACGGTTTAATATCATCAGGATACTGATTGCACTTGCGTTACTATGGATATTTGCCTTTGTAACCGGACTAACCCCATCAGTTCTGAGGGCCGTCATCATGTTTACATTTCTTCAGGCTGGCAGTCTGCTGAAGCGAAGGGTTAACAGTATCAACTCGGTGCTGGCGTCAGCATTTGTTCTGATGCTGGCCCGGCCCTCCGTGATCTTTGACGCAGGATTTCAACTTTCTTATTCAGCCGTTATATTCATTATCTGTTTCTATAATGAGCTCAGCACTTCGGTAAAAACAGGAAACAGGCTCATCCGTCTTGTATGGCAATCTGCAGCAGTAACTACAGTGGCCCAGGCGGGGACACTTCCGCTCACCATTTCATTATTCAACAGGTTTCCTCTTATCTTTCTTCTCACCAACGTTATCATAGTACCTCTTTCTTCACTTCTGATAATCGTTGGCTGCATGGTACCACTTACCTATCCCCTGGAACCTGTCTCGTCATTTTTCGCCTCTTTACTCGGATACCTCACCGGAATTACAGAGTTTCTCACAGCAAAAGCTGCAGCCCTTCCCTGGGCTACAATCGAAAATATAGGTATGACAGGAATTGAATCGGCCCTTCTGTTCATCTTCCTGTTCTCTTTATTCTGGTTCCTGCTTAAAAAAGACAGTATCAGTGCAGTAATACCATTTGCCACCCTTTTCCTGTTCATCCTTGCGGGTTCCCTGAAAACCATATCTGTAAAGACCGGAAAGGAACTGATAGTCTATAAGACCTTTACATCAACCCAGCCGGCATTAAGGGAAGGGAAACATCTCCTGGTCAGCGCTTCTGACGGGGATGACACAAGTCAGGTTATGAGACATTGTGCAACAATGGGTCTGAAAATGAAGAGAACATCTGATTATCCGGTGTCGTGGTATATTGACTCAGGAAAAGAAAGAGTCGTGGTTACCAAATCTCTTACAAAAGAAATATTAGGTAAATACAGGCCTGATTTTGTTGTTCTTACCGGGAAAAATCCGGCGATCGAAAATCCTGAAGATAAGGACATCAGGATCAAATGTATTGTCATTTCCTCAGAGGTCTCACCCGGATTCAGAATACCTCCAGGATACCTGTCGGGGATTGCCGACTCTGTCCATTACATAAGGAAGTCAGGCGGTTTCAGAAAAAGCCTTTAGATTCCCGGGAAATGGAAAGTCGTTGTATGTCCATCCGGTCGCAAAAGACCTCATTGATTCCAGCTAAAATCTGCTTTCCACGATGAATGAATGACCGGTCAATAAAAGTCATTAAAAAATTGATTAATACCACTTATATATCTTAATTTTGCCCATATTTTACCAGGAACCACAGACAAATGAGAATAGTTGTTGCAGGAGCCGGAGAAGTCGGTACCCATCTGGCTAAAATGCTGGCCAATGAAAATCACGAGATAATTCTGATCGACACCGAGGAGACCAGATTAAAACCAGTTGATGCATCACTTGACGTACTCACTTATCATGGATCTGCCACTTCTGTAAAAATGCTTCAGGAGATCCTGCGTAAGAAAACCGATCTTTTTATTGCAGTAACACACTGGGAAGATACCAACATTACATCGGCAATCCTTGCCAAAAGGTTTGGAGCTGTGAAGACCATTGCCAGAATCGACAACCTGGACTATCTTGAACATTCAACTCTTGAGTTTTTCAAGTCACTGGGGATCGATTCACTGATATATCCTGAACTCATTGCTGCCAGGGAGGTTCTCAGTCTTCTGCACGAGACAGGAACAACGGAGTTCATGGAGTTTTCAGGTGGAAAGCTGGCCATGTATGTTCAGAAGCTTGACGAGAATGCCCCTATAATGAACAAAAGTCTGCAGGAAGTAGCTGAAATATTCAGGACTGAGTTATTCAGGGCGGTAGCGATCAAACGCAACGAAGTTACAATTATTCCGAGGGGAAGTGAACGGTTCCAATCGGGCGACCTTGTTTTTGTCATAACGACAAATGAAGGGATCAATGAGATGATGATAAGCTCGGGAAAGGAAAACTTTGAGGCGAAAAATATAATGATACTGGGAGGAAGCAGGATTGGGAAGCATGTTGCTCTTTACATGCAGAAAACCTGCGAGGTGAAACTCATTGATTCGAGCCCTGAAAGATGTGCTGACCTGTCGGAGATCCTCGATAATACACTTATTATATGTGGTGACTGTCGTGATGTGGATTTGCTTGAACAGGAAGGTATTTCAAAAATGGATGCCTTCGTCGCTGTCACAGGAAATTCGGAGACTAACATCCTGTCATGTCTCCTGGCAAAGAAGCTGGGAGTAAAACGTACGATAGCCGAGGTGGAGAACATGGAGTATATCAACCTTGCCGAGAATTCAGGTATCGACACCATTATAAACAAAAAGATTGCCGCTGCCAGCAGGATTTTCCGCCATACATCCAATCCGAACGTAACCCAGGTGAAATACATGACAGGGACTGATGCAGAGGTTCTGGAGTTCAATGTCCCTGTAAATGCCAGGATCACAAAAGGTACATTGCGAAGCCTTGATTTCCCCAGGGATGCCATTGTAGGAGGAGGAACCCGGGATGGTGTACCTTTTATTGCTACCGGTGATACAATGATACGGGCTAATGACAAGGTAGTGGTTTTCACCCTGCCTTCGGCCTACGAAAAGCTCTCAAAATTCTTCAGCTGAACTGATGATTAACTACAGAATAGTTGCCAGAGCCTACAGCCACATAATGTTCTTTGAGGCCCTGCTCATGCTTCTTTCTGCAGGGGTGGCTCTGATCAGCGGCGAAAAACCGGCGCCTTTCCTTTACTCAGCTATCATCACTGCTATTACCGCCCTGATGGCATTTACTCCCTTAAGGGCAACACACATGCTTTACGGAAAGAAGGAAGGCTTTGTTATCTTCACGGGCAATATGTTGATATTATGTCTGTTCGGAACCCTTCCATTTCTTTTCAGCGGAACTATTGATAACTTTACTGATGCTTTCTTCGAGACTGTTGCAGGTTTTACGACCACTGCAGTATCGGTTTTCGGCGACAGGGAAGTTCTTTCACATGGTATTCTCTTCTGGAGATGTCTTATCCAGTGGGCCGGAGGATTCATTATTATTGCCTTCTCCCTTTCTGTGTTTCCTGTTATGCGGAACGTAAATGTTCAGCTTACCACGACTGAATTTTCAGGATTGCCATCAGACAAAATTCATCCTCATACGGTTAAGACTATCAAAAAACTGTTTGTCATATACTCTTCCGTTACCGTGGCAGAGATAATACTGCTGGTCTCAGGTGGCATAGATTTTTTTGATGCCATATGCCTGTCCTTTTCGACCATATCAACAGGTGGTTTTTCTCCTTATAATCAAGGTCTTGCTACACTCACCTCTCCTTACCTGAATATTATCCTGATAATCTTTATGGTCTTTGCCGGATCAAATCTTGCACTTATTTTTTATGGGATAAAAGCAGATTTCAGGAAGATCACGGGTAACTCTGAACTCAGGAGCTATCTTTTTATTTGCGTGTTGTCTGCTTTTGTACTGTCAGTAGTGCTTGTGTTGAACGGAGTCTATCCCGGTAAGGATTCCTTCATCAAAGGGACCTTCCATGCCATATCAATAATCACTACCACCGGCTTTTTCACTGATGATTTCAGCATTTGGGGTCCGGTACCTGTGTTGCTTATTATAACACTAATGTTCACGGGGGGCATGACCAGTTCTCCCTCAGGCAGTATCAAGACCATTCGTCTTGCGATAATTGCCAGGAACATAAGACATGAGGTGCGGAAGCTTATCCATCCGCAGGCCTATCTGCTTGTAAGGTTTGACAGGCACACAATTCCAGCAAGTGTGATCTTCAATCTTCTTTTCTTCTTTGCCTTTTATATACTGGTTGTTTGTGCGGGTGCCATGGTTTTGTCATTTATGGGCTACGATCTTCTGACTTCTTTCTCTGCCTCGGCTTCCCTTCTTGGAAATATCGGTCCGGGAACCGGGGCCCTGGGTCCATTTACAGACTATTCAGGATTCACCGAGGCGGGCAAAT
This sequence comes from uncultured Rikenellaceae bacterium, assembly GCA_964494045.1. Lineage (GTDB taxonomy): Bacteria > Bacteroidota > Bacteroidia > Bacteroidales > VadinHA17 > LD21. Next base: position 819 of record CAZBQM010000056.1, on the reverse strand, counting down.
GGTTTGTTTCATTCTTCATGTTTCTGGGAAGGCTTGAATTACTTGCCGTGCTGATTTTTTTCTCAAGAAGCTTCTACAGTAAGTAACAGGAAAAAAAACGGGAGAAAATCCCTCAGGAAAAAACGGTGATGGAAGATACTAGAGTTCCAGTTTGCCCGGTCCCTGTCTTACAATCTCAATTTCCTCACCAGTGCAGTCGACCACGGTTGAAGCTTCATTTTTCCCGTATCCCCCATCGATGACTGCATCAGCAAAATCCTTATATCTCTCATGTATCAGCTCAGGGTCAGTGATATACTCCTCTACATCATCATATTCATGAACTGAAGTGGTAATAATAGGTCTTCCCAGTTCCCTGATAAGCTCCATGACAATACTATTGTCGGGGATTCTTATTCCCACTGTCTTCTTCTTGTTCTTAAAAAGCCTTGGTATCTGGTTGTTGGCCTGGACAATAAAGGTGAAGGGGCCCGGGAGGTTCCGTTTGAGCAGCTTGAAGATATTATTATCGCGGATTATTGTGTATTCAGAAAGCTGGCTCATATCGTGAAACATAATAGACATCTCAGGATTTTTGGGATTCATCCCTTTGAACCTTGCTATTTTCTCAATCGCCTTGTTGGCTTTAATATCACAGCCGATTGCATAAATTGTATCTGTGGGGTAGATGATGATTGCTCCGGCTTCAAGCATGTCAACTACTTTTCTTATCTCGCGTGAATTGGGATTTTCGGGATAAATTCTGATGAGCATTTTTCAGAAAGTATTAAAAAAAAAAGGGTAAGCTACTTATATCGCACCGCTACAACTGCCTGCCCT
>CAZBQM010000055.1:15555-18291 GCA_964494045.1 uncultured Rikenellaceae bacterium | reverse complement strand
GTCTTATAAATATACCAGCTATTTTAATGTCACAACCATGATAACAGGATTACTGAATGGATCTGATCCGGCAATCATATCAACCAGTTTCTGTTTCTTTTCGGGATATTTAACTGTTTCTTTTGATGATTCTATACTTTCAAATTCTTTTTTAATGGATGAAACATTTATCGGCAGAAAAACCTGTCTGTCATTTATGCTTCCGAATGGCCAGAAATCAATACCTCCGTCCCAATCGTTGACAAATCCTGTCGAGGCTCCGTTTTTATTCATCAGCATACTACCTGTCTGGCTATCCGTTTTGAAAAGAAATTTATAGTCAGGACTCTCTCCATAGCTGGATGTAGTTAAGAATAATTTGTCTGATGCCTGAAAGACATTGGCAAAATAGTAATTCAATGACTTGTTATAAAAATTCTGAATATTATCAGGACCGAGTCTTTCAGGTCGCAATTCATCCGGTAGTCTGTACTTTCCCAGATCGATATAATAGCCTGGTACTATTTTATCAGAGGATACTGTAAATATTGTATCATTATACATTGTCTTGAAATAGTTCCTGCCCCCGGATTCGTAATAAGGCTCGAATTGAGGATATCCAATACCAATCATCATGTTTTGTTTATATACCCAATGGGTGTAATTTTTTTTGACTGATAAAGTGTCCATTTTCTCATTTACCAGGCTAAAGGTGTATTTATTGGTTCCACTTGTTCCATCGTCGTGTGTCAGATACTTACCATCTCTTAGAACTTTGACATATGGCACGAAAGTTGAAAACGTAACAGTTTTTAAAAAATCTCCGTCAAAAGTGAAATAAAGAAGTTTGCGACCCACATTTGTCTGAACAATTATTAGTTTTTTATCCGGGACAATTGACATGGTCACTATCAGGTCAATTTCTCCCGGGCCCCTTCCCGGTGAGCCGATTTTCTTAATGAATTTCCCATCGCGCGAGAATTTCAGGATGTGATCTTTGTTTGAGATGAAAATAAAATCTTCAGTGAAAAAATACTTTTTTAATCCACCCCATAAAAGACATTCATCTTTTGTTTCCAGGCTGATATATTCTACACTAGAGGCTATCTGACTCAAATTGATGATCTCCTTCTTTTTTAACAGAGTCTCATAGTTTACAAGGAAGAATTCATCCGGATCAGTCATATGATTATTCTCTTTCCGGGTGCAGAAAGAGAATAACAGGATAAAAGCACTAAGGATTAAAATTCTCATGGTATGATGAATTGGTTTGTATGAATTCTGGTTTACTGTTAAGCAGGATTAGCCTTGATATATGTTGGGCAGATTTTATTTCATTCCATCGATAAAGGTTTGTAATTTATCAATGTATTTTGCGACGTGAAATCCATCAATAAATGAATGATTTACCTGTACAGAGAAAGGCAATAATGTCTTTTCTCCCTGCTTATAATATTTCCCCCATGATATTCTCGGAACCGAATCGTTGTTATTCAGGGATATGGTATGGGAAATATGTGTAAAAGAAATCCAGGGGATGCAGGTAATGTATATCAAATCATCCCTTCCGGCTAATTTCGCGGGTTCGAAATAATTCTTTTGATTTTCACTCGTTTGCCTGGCTGCTTTTTCGAACTCAAAAATATCATCAGTTAAATCTACAGTAACCATTTTAAACAAATCATCATCATCATCTTTATTCATATCAGTAAACGAAGGATGTATCTTATCGTGTAATACAACTTTATTATCGCGTTTCCGATATCTGAAGTTTTCAATCTGGTTTGTTACTGTTGTGGCAGCAAATACCATTGAATAGTAAAAAGACAATCCATTTTGCCTGGTAAACTTTAAAAACCCAGTGGCATCTATATCCATGCAAATATTGAATTGCGGGTAATCCATCCTGTTGAAAAACTCAAAATGTCCTTTTCTTTTCCATTTTTCTAAATCAATGTATTCCATATCTGTTTTTTTGGTATGTCAATTATCAAATGCAATTCTTTGGGGCTCTCACACAATGTCAGGCGAAACATGCCTTTCACCGGAGGCAGGCTGGTATGACAATTCTCCTTTATTGCTAAAATTCAGTTGTCTGTTAACCTTAAACATGGCATTTATCGGTTTTTCAGGGAGGGCCGGCTCTGGTACCGATGGATGGAAATTTCAGATAATTCCACCTGTAATGTATCAGCCTTTATCCCTTCATTAGTCTTTCTGTTGCAGATATGCTTCCGCCCCGTCAGTCACAGCGCAAATGTAACCCAACAACCCCGATCTAACTAACCCTCTGCTTATTGTCTGACATAGGACAAAGAATACTAATACTAAATTAATCAATTTACTTCCAGGTAGCCATGAAATAACTAAGAAATTATTCAATATGGAGAAATTTAGATTCTTTTACACGAATTCTGCTCCTTAAGTACAAAGGCCGTGACCTCAGTCCATCTGATACCGTACCCGCCTGCACACTGACGCAGATGCCGGTTCCCGGTGAAAACAGGCAAGTGTCAGAATACTAAAATGGCTGGCAGAATGTGATTATGACTTAACTTTTTTGATCCCTGTATTGTTTTCCATTACCCTGAATTCAACAATCCGTTCTATCAGGTCGAAAGGAACCGGCCTGCCGATGGGAAACTGAACCGATCCCTTCCCCTGTTTGTAACCCGAGAGGTCATCTTTAAATTCTGAGTGCCCTGAAGGTGTTGCATAAAACCCTATATGCCTTTCAAAACCCGCGAAATATACCAG
>CAZBQM010000055.1:0-15455 GCA_964494045.1 uncultured Rikenellaceae bacterium | reverse complement strand
ATTTTCAAGGCAATGATCAATGAGCCTCGAACAGGTAAGCTCAGCAAATCCCCTTCCCCTGAACTTCTCAACGGTCTCGATACCTATCTCAAGCATGTTGTCCATCACGAAAGCTGAATAGGCAGTTGAGGCGATCTCGCCCGCGTGAAGAAGTGTAAATCCCTTGCCTCCTGCTGTAAAATCCTCAGCGCTATCCCAGAACCTGCCGGGAATGACACTGCCTTTCATCTTTTCAAAATAATCGCGGCCGGTCTCAGCAATACAGTCATCTTCAGAAAGAAGCGGTTTTCCACGCTGAAGATATCTATCCCTGGCGAATTCAAAATTCACCCTTGTATGAACCTCGATTTTCCGATCCGGCCCGGCCCCGTCCATCCCTGGTGACCTGGTGATCAGAGAACCGAACATATCATCCAGAACCTCATCCCAGTCGCGCGGAAAGGTCTGCATCCATTCATATCTTTCCTGTGAACCGCCATGGCCCGTTACATAGGAGCGGAAATGTTCATTGAACACTTCATTGCCGCAATCGCCTGCAAGCAGCGACATGCCGTACGGATGAACGATATAGTAGCTTTGTGGATCGGAGATGTTGTCAACAAAGATTTTTCCTCTGACATGGCCTTCGATAACAGAGCGGGCAAACAGGTTATTGATAGTGACCTGTTTTATTTTTTCCTTCAGAAGGAAATATCTTCCGGTGGGTAATACCAACATTTCGGGATGTCTGTTAAGATCTTTAATTACACTGACTTATTTCCAAAAATACGTGGCACCTGGCGATTCAATGGCCTGATTGTAAAGTTATCAATAAATGTCACCGTATCATTGCTTAAAGATGAAATTGTCAGTTAATGCTGATTGTTAAGATCTGCGGATTATCCGCTATGTTTTTTCGCAATAGAAACAAAAAATCCCTGTCCGGAAGTGGACAGGGATTCCTCAAACAGTAATCAGGGAATTATTCCCCTTTCTTAATTAGCTTACGGATATCGATACCAAGGGCTACCTCGTGGTTGTTGAAGAGGTTAAGTTCAACGGAGCCTGCAAAGTTGAAGTTGTAGGAAAACCTTATTCCGTCGAGAACTTCAGCGCCCAGTCCGAAACCCCATATGGAAGGATTGCGGAACGAGATACTTCCCCAGAGATTCTCCTGGTAAACCATCCTGGCGGCTATCCCAAACTGACCCTTAATGTATTTCCCGTCGCGGTAGTACACCAGAGGGTTAAGAAGCCACCTTTCGGTGACGGGGTAGCTGTAGGCAGCATGGATCTGGTAGTTTGCCAGAGGTTTGTAGGTGACATCAGTATCGGGGTATTTTGCATCGCCGAAGTTGAGGTTGGCAAACATAAGTCCGGCCTCAAGGCCCCTGTAGAGGTAGACAGCTGAGAAATCGGACATGAACTTAAGTTTCGACCTGATGTCGTCTCTGGATAGTACAGGGTCGATGTTATAATCCGGATCATTATAATACTCGCTGTAGTTGAGCCTGTTCTGATAGAGCCCGGCCGACAGTGCCATAAGGATCCTGTGTTCTTCCCCGACCCTGAGGCTGTATGAGTATGTTCCCATCAGGTAAAGCTGGTTGAAGATGCCTGCCTTATCGTAGATGAACCTGCCTGAGTAGGTGGCGTTGGTCATGAGGTCATCACTGTATGAAAGCCTGAGTGTTTTTGGTCCTCCTTCAATCCCCGACCAGTCTGATCTGAAACTGGTGAAGAGGGTACCTGGATTAAAATGACCCGAATAGGAGGGGGAGAGGGATGACCTGTCCATAAAATAGTTTTCTGATATGGGCATCTGCTGGGCAAAGACTGCCACGCTGATCCAGAGTGCTGCAAGTGATATTATTATCTGTTTCATCTTTTTTATTCGCTTATTATCTGACAATATTGACTGTACCGCTAATAACGCCTGAATTCTGCGTGCTTATGATGTAGTAGTAAGCTGCAGGAGGCACAGGTGTCCCGTCGGAAAGGCCGTCCCATTCGTTATGATAGTCAGAGGAATGGAATACCAGTTTCCCCCAGCGGTTGTAGATCTTAACCTCACATCTGCCATAGCTTTCCAGACCGGGAATTTCCCAGTAGTCATTTATGCCGTCGTTGTTCGGAGTGAAGAGGTTCATGATATCCCTGTGGGTCGTGATTATCCTGACCTCAAAGGTAGTCTCTGCAGGGGCATAATTATTGTCACCATCATTGTAAACCCTTATTATTGCCGTGCCACCGCTTCTTCCTGTCAGGATGGAACCGGTAACTGAGGCAACATCCGGATCGAGACTTTCAAACTCAACCTGCAGTCCGGATGTCGAAGTAGCTGCCATCTGGAACGTGTCGTCAAGGAGAAGTTCTTCAGTTGAATTTGAAATCACTATCATCTGATGAATTTTTGTTATAGTCAGTGTCCCGGTTTCAAAGATGAATTCATAACAGTCATCCGAACCTCCTGAAATGCTTATGTCGTAGGTTCCCACTTCGGAATTGGCGACAGCATCTGTTGTTATTTCAGGCACTTCATCTATGTCATCGATGTCGTCATCGTACACAAATCCTGTTACAGTGTAGGTTAGTTCAGGATTTGCGTGCAGGTAATCCCTGGTCAGATCGTCAGCCGTGAAGGTAAGGCTTGCTTTTGTCACAGTTATTATCGAGTTGACTTCAGGGGCAGGATTAAAGTTGGAATTTCCTTCCTGGGTGGCTGTAATCGTTGCATCTCCTACGCCTGTGATATAAATAAGTCCGTCAACCACTTCAGCAACTGAATTGTCGCTACTGGCATAGGAGACTGTAAGTGCCGATGAGGCCGAAGCTCCAGGGTTGATGGCAGGGGCACCATAGGTAACTGAACCCAACGTTCCGAATATGATTACCTGGTCGGCCTTGTTTACAGTAAAATTCACAGTAACATCTTCAGCCGGTTCATAATTCTGGTTACCGGCCTGTGAAGCCGTCAGCTGTACCGTGCCTGCTCCGTTTATAACGATGTTTCCGGCTACGACAGAGGCAACAGAGGTATTACTGCTTACGAGTGTTATCTCAAGGCCCGAATCAGACGACACCTCCGGTGTAACCGGATCGTCACCGTAGACGGCATCGTGAATTGGAACAAATGTTATTGTCTGGGGGGCTCTCCTGACAAACAGGGTCAAGGAAACATCTTCTGCCGCTTCGAAATTTTCGTTTCCTGTCTGGCTGGCTGTTATAAGGGTTATACCCGCACTGTTTATCACAATGTGATCGCCGGCGACCTCTGCCACCTGGGGATTGGAACTAGTAAATGTGACAGGAAGCAATGATGAGCTTGTTGCTTCAGGATAGATATCGGCATCACCGTAAGTGGCTTCGCTCAGAGGGTTGAAAGTAATCGTCTGGCTGGCCTTATTCACAACCAGGATTCTTGATACTGATTCTGCCGCCAGGTAATTGTCATTTTCGGCCTGACTTGCGGTAATCAGCGCTGATCCTGTTCCGTTTATGACAATATGATCGGAAACTATGGTGGCAACTGAAGGGTTGTCGCTTGTAAGAGTAACCGGAAGCAGTGAAGAGCTTGAAACACCGGGATAGATATCAGCATCACCATAAACGGCTTCACTTAAAGCAGGGAAAGTGATTGTCTGGGGTGCTTTGTTTACAGTCAAAGTCACCGTAACATTCTGAGCAGCTTCATAGTTCTGGTCTCCGGCCTGTGATGCCGTTATCAGTACCGCACCCACTCCGTTTATAACGATGTTTCCGTCTACGATAGTGGCTATTGCGGGACTATTGCTTTCGAGTGTTATCTCAAGGCCCGAATCAGATGATACGACCGGTGTTAGCGGACCGTCACCGTAAACAGCATCAGGAATGGGAATAAATGTTATTGCCTGGGCGGCTTTATATACAACCATGTTAAGTGAAACGTTATCTGCCGGATTGAAGTTTCCATTTCCCGCCTGGCTGGCTGTAATAATGGCTGAACCCGCGCCGTTTATCACAATGTGATCGCCGACGACCGCTGCCACCGAGGGGTTGCTGCTTGCAAATGTGACAGGGAGCAATGATGAGCTTGATGCTTCAGGATAAATATCGGCACCACCATAAATGGCTAATCCCAGTGGGTTGAAAGTGATTGTCTGGCTGGCCTTATTCACAACCAGGGTTCTTGATACTGCCTCTGCCGGCAGATAATTGTCATTGCCGGCCTGACTTGCTGTAATCAGTGCTGATCCTGCTCCGTTTATAACAATATGATCGGAAACAATGGTGGCAACTGAAGGATTGCTGCTTGATAAAGTAACAGGAAGCTGTGAAGAGCTCGTGGGACCGGGGTAGATATCGGCGCCACCATAAACTGCTTCACTTAAGGCGGAGAAGATGATGGTCTGAGGGGCTTTATTCACAACCAGGGTCCTTGATACTTCCTCGGCCGGCAGATAATTTTCGTTGCCGGCCTGACTTGCCGTAATCTGTGTTGTCCCTGTTCCGTTTATGACAATATGATCATCCACTATGTTGGCAACTGCAGTGTTGCTGCTTGTCAAAGTAACAGGAAGCTGTGAAGAGCTCGTGGGACCGGGGTGGACATCGGCATCACCATAAACACGGTCACTTAAGACAGAGAAGGTGATGGTCTGAGGTGCTTTATTCACAACCAGGGTCCTTGATACTGCTTCTGCCGCCAGATAATTCGCATTGCCAGCCTGACTTGCCGTAATCAGCGCTGACCCTGTTCCGTTTATTACAATATGGTCATCCACTATGGTGGCAACTGAAGGGTTGCTGCTTGTCAAAGTAACAGGAAGCACTGAAGAGCTCGAAGCACCTGGATGGATCTCAGGATCACCATAGAAGGTTTCATCAAAGTCAGGGAAGGTGATTGTCTGGGTAGCTTTATTAACCGTGAGTGTCTGTTGTACCGGCGGGGCAGCATCCCAGATATTATTGCCGGGCTGTGATGCCGTTATTACTGCAGCACCTGCTCCGGTGATGTGGATCAGGTTCCCGTTGATCTGTGCCACCGCAGCGTTGTTAGACGAATAGGTAACAGGCAGGGATGATGTGGCTTTGGCGTCGGGATCGAAATCCGGGTTACCGTATGCCACCGGGTCGATGGGAGAAAAGGCTATTGTCTGGCTCATCTTGCTGACTGTAAGAGTCCTGACGTATTTTGCGGGAGCATAGGTACCATTTCCCACCTGTTGGGCAGTAATAAGAGCGGACCCGGGTGCATTGGCAGTGAGAATATTGCCGACGACAGATGCGACCGATGTGTTGGAACTGGTGTAGGTCACGGGCAATCCGCTCGACGAAGATGCATTAAGTGTCATAGGTCCATCTCCGATATACATGTCTGGAAGAGGTGGAAAAGTAATTGTCTGTACAAGGAAGTACACCGGCTGGTCGACAAATGAAGAGAGCAGTCCTCCTGCTTCTGAAGCCACATTTCCCTGGGTATAGGATACAAGAACAGATCCGGAACTGATCAGAGGGACGACGGGGCTAATCACTATTGTATAGGGATTTCCTTCCTTGAGGGCTACCGAGCTTATTGTCACGGGTGTTCCGTCTACCTTAATCATGAACTGAGCTTCTTTTCCGGAAGGGTCGGCCATAGGCCTGTCGAAGATGACCTCCACATTACCGCTTCTTGCAGCAAGAAGGAAGTTGGGCACCCCGGGAGGGTTGACGTTTACTGTTATAACCCCTACGGGAGAGTCCCCGGTATTATCGTGAACATAATAACTGAAACTTCCGGCACCATTTCCTGTTGAACCGTCGGCAACATATATGAGGTTCATCTGAGGGTCGGTTATGTTGGCCGGAACTGAAGAGATCAGGTTCCCTTTTGAGCCGCCATCATACTGGTACAGGTGACCCTGAGCCGGGAGTGAGCTGATGACAGCAGTTTTTGCACTGGCATCACCGCCATTATACTGAAGTTTTATAACCCTTTCTTCTGCCTGTTCCATCCAGATGGTCTGGGGAACAATTATCAGAGGAGGATTGGCATTTGTAACGAATTTTCTTATCTCAGACCAGGTGGTGCCTGTGGCATTGTGTGCAAAGACAGCCCAGTAATAAGTCCGGTCAAGAGCAAGTCCGGAGATATCATAGCTGGTGGCTGTTCCGGTAGGATAGTCAGTAGAGTTACTGATATCCGAGATTTGTGATATCTTAAGTGTGTATGAGGAAGCATTGCTGGCAGCCGTCCATTCGAAGGTCTGTGATGAACCTATGGTGCTGTTGTTCGGAGGTGAAACAAGCGTGGGGATACCCGGTTCGGGGAGGCTCATGTCCTCAGAGAGGTATATCCCGTCGTAAGTGGCTGAGGTATTCATAGTGTAAGTACTTCCGGAACGAGAGAAACGGATCGCCATCTCAGACGATACAGCATCCGGGTCGTGATAGCAATAAGATACTCCTTCAGTTCCCGTGGGGCCTTCGATGCCTATGGTGGCATCACCCCCGTGGGCCCTGGTGGAAGTGTGATCTATGATACTTCTGTACTGGATCTGGATATCGTTGCTGCCCTCGTAAAGGATGACAGAGAATGTTCCAAGGAGTATGGGGCTATTCCAGAAACTCATGTTGGTCCATTGTATAATACATTTCCTGTTGGGAGCAGCTCCAATGGTGGTGTATAGGATTTTACCCATGTCATCAATCACAATGTCATCCCAGAAGGCGGCAATAAAGTTGTTTGGTTCTTCTGTACTGGGAATGGGATCTTCAGTGTAGTCATAGGTAGTGCCCCCGAATGTTACAAGACCGTTCGAGGTGGCATAAAACTCTGTATAGGTATTACCGTAAAATGTAAAGTTAAAGCCGATGTTAAAGGGACCCCAGCCAGTATCATCATAATATCCTTCGAATACGATGTTTCCGGGATAGGTGGTTTCGGGGGGCTGGGCCTTAACGCAGAACGAGCTTATTAAAAAAATTATGAGTAGAATTCTGTATTTCATCTGTCAGTAAGTTTTGATTTATTCAACAAATACTTTTTTCCCTGTATACTCAGCTATCATGTTCACGATGGTATTACCTTCGGGAACCGAGGTAAGCACATCTGAATGAATAGTTACAGAGGAGCCTGGCAGGCTTTTCCATTCCCTGAACAGGCTTTCATATTTACCGATCTCTGAAGCAATGATCGCCATTTCGTCAAAGACTATTGCTCCGGGCTTGGTCAGCACATAGATATGTATCTCGCTGTAATCCGAGGTCTTTAATTCGGCGCTGATCGCAGAAAGCGGATTCCCGCTTGCGGGCAATACCACGACCCTGCCATCGGGATGGCTGGCCCTGATATTGTTTAGTTCTTGTGAAACAAGAGGATCGACGACAATCAGCCTGGCGGTCTGTCCTGACGCGGCAGCTGACATTAGCACCGAGAGGAACAGTAATAGTCCCGCCAGTGCGTGTTTTGGTAATACTTTCATGAAAACTGAATTTTTATAGTGGTTAGTAAAAGGAAAATAAAACATAAGATGCCTTCGCTTAATGCCAAAGGTACCCAAGAAAGGTCCGGAAGATAAAAGAAACATAGTATCAGACAGCCTAAATCCTTGTTATGAGGCTATAAAAATAGGGAATGTTGGCTTAATGCCAAGATTTCATATAATTATTTTGATCAAAGTCAGACATTTTTAATATTTTACGAGCGGGAGACACTGGAAAAGAAACAGGATCCGGGAAGGTTGATATGCTCCGAAGCGGCAATAAATGAGGCCGTGATGAGGTTTTTATATAGAAAAGTCTCTTTCTGTCAATAAATTAAAAAAAGACTGTCACTATATTGCGTGACAGTCTTCTGTATGTTCAGAGGAAGATGTATCCGGCGAGAGCTTTTCCCCTGGCTCAGATACTGTTCATCTCTCTTTTTAGTCTTTGCCTTTCCCTTATTTCCGGTATCAGATCTTCTCCCTCAAATCTGAATTTTTTAGTGTCTTGCGGAGGAATAAGGTAGATCTCATCAGAAGGTTCGAGGCCTTTTTCAACGATTATCTGTTTCTCATTGAAATCACCAAGAATAACAATTTTTTTAGTACGATTCCTGGCATAAACGAAGGGGATTGTGTCGGCACCTGTATTTACACACTCAGTAGGTATGGAAACGACATCATTGAAAGTATTGATGATAATTTTATTACTGGTAGTCATTGCCGGCCTTAAAGAAGGATCGGATTCATCGAACCTGATTATCACTTCGAACATTTTGGCATCGGAATTAGGAAGTACCTCACCGATATTGGCAACAGTCATTACTGATGCGGTGAAAGATTTTCCCGGAAGAGCATCGATGGTTATGTTTACCTTCTGGCCAGGTTTTACTTTGTTTACTTCTATCTCGCTGACATATGTCTTTGAGAGCATCGAAGAAAGATCGGGAAGGGTAGCAATAACATTCTCAAACGGGTGTATGGATGAGCCGGTCTTAATCTTTTTCCCAAGGGGATCTTTTTTGTACGTCACCATACCATCGGCCGGGGCGGTGATAGTGAATTTCGAAAGGAAGTCCTGCAGTTGAGCAACAGTCTCTTCTCCATCGCGCAGGTTCCGCTGGACCGTGCTTACCTCCCTTACTGCCTGAGCCAGTCTGAGGTCATAGCTTCTGATTTTCTGTTCGAGCGACCTCTGCGCCTTATCGAGGCTGATCTCAGCCTGGCGGATGGTTGCAGGGGGCTCGTAACGCGACTGTTCAAGAGTTATCTGAGCCTCTTCAACAGTGAATCTCTGGTTCTTGAGTTCGTCCCTGAGGTTGGTAAGGGTAAGGGCGGTATCAAGCTTTTTCATGTCAACGTTTGTCCTGAGCGTAGTAAGCTCCTCAAGTTCATCCTTCAGGGTGTTGTCATAGGTTGTACGGTCAAGCTGGGCCACGTAATCACCTTTCTTAACCATGGTTCCCTCGTTAACAATATCCTGAATGGTGAATTCGGAAATACGTATGCCTCCACCACGGTTTCCACCTCCGCCGAAGCCCCCAGGTCCTCCCCTCATTCCGCCGCCACCTGGTCCCTGGGTTACCAGTGAAGGGCCCATAATATCCATAGACTTCTCTGCAAGAAGCTCACCTGCAGCAGAGATAGAAATTTCAAAAGCGCCTTTTTCAGCTTTTACAAAATTCTCTGCCTTGCCTTTTCTGGCTGTCAGCTTATTGAATGCAAAAAGTGCGGCCAGTGCAACAACGACGACAATGGCAGTTGTGATCAGGGTCTTTTTCATTACCTTTTTACTTTAAATCCTTGTATATGATTTTATTTGATAAAAGTATAAAAAGTAGATCATGTTTATTAAAAACAGTTAAAAAATGTTATAATTTTTTTATAGTCTGGTCGCGGGAAACCCGGGGTAAGAGTAATTTATCAATCTTGCTTGTTTCTGATATAAAAGTGAATCATTTCCGGGCAAAAAAATGGCATATTTTTTGGGAAAAATTGTTATTGACTAAAGGAACCTGCTTTTTGCAGACCGAAAGGGTTACAGGTATAAAAGATGTCATAATTAAAAATGTTTATTATGGCCCTGAAGTTACAGATTACCAGATATTGCAGGACCGGAAGGATCAGATTCCTGCTGCTTGTCCTGTCAGCCATGTTGTTGCCCGCCAATGTTGTGAACAGCCAGTATTTCGGGAGGAATAAACCTGGTTACAGGTCCTTCAGTTTTGATGTCGCACAGACTCCCCATTTCGATATCTATCATTACCTCCGGAACGATTCCCTGATAAAGAATCTTACTCAATGGTCGGAAGACTGGTACAGGATGCACCAGGCGATTTTCAGGGATACCTTTAAAGTAAGGAACCCGGTCATCTTCTACAGCAATCAGGCTGATTTTCAGCAGACCAATACCGTTTCGGGAATTATTGGTTCAGGAACGGGAGGGGTAACCGAGTCGCTCAAGAACAGGGTTATCATGCCCGTGGCACAATCACTGGCTCAGACTGATCATACTCTTGGACATGAGCTTGTTCATGCTTTCCAGTACAAGCTATTTCTTAATACCGATTCGGGTAAGAGGATATCGATAAACAATATCCCGCTCTGGATGGTTGAAGGTATGGCTGAATATCTTTCGATCGGCAGCGTCGATCCCAACACTGCAATGTGGATGAGGGATGCCCTTCTTAATAATGATTTCCCTGCCATCAAGCAACTGTCGGACGAATCGAAGTATTTTCCCTACAGGTATGGCCAGGCTTTCTGGTCTATGGCTGGCAAAAGCTGGGGCGACACTATAATGATTCCCCTTCTTATTGAGACATCAAGGATCGGATTCAGTAAAGCAGCAGATTCATTGTTAGGGTTTAATGAAAAGACAATGTCGGGAATGTGGAAGTCGGCCATGGAGAACTATTACAGACCATTTCTGAAAAGCAACACCGACTCACTTGCCGGAAGCCTGCTTGTTTCAGAAAAAGTTGGGGGAAGGGTGAACGTCTCACCTTCAGTGAGTCCCGACGGAAGATACTTTGCCTTCTTCTCGCAGAAGAACCTTTTCACTCTCGACCTGTTCCTTGCCGATGCCGGCACCGGTAAGATTATTAAAAAGCTTTCAAGTGTTGTCAGGAACAACGACATAGATGAATTCAACTTTATAGAATCTTCAGGTACCTGGTCGCCCGATGGTAAAAAGTTTGCCTTTATCATATTCAGCAAAGGAACCAATAAGCTGGTCACCGTCGATATCAGGAAGGGAAGGTTTGTCGGAGAGGCAGTGATTCCGGGTATCCCGGCATTTTCCAACCCTTCATGGTCGCCCGACGGCAAAAAGATCGTCGTCGCCGGTATGAGGGAAGGGGTCAGTGACCTTTATCTTTACGACCTTGAGACCTTTGATGTCGAACAGCTTACCTCTGACCTTGAATCCAACCTTCACCCCTCATGGTCATCCGACGGCCGCTATATAGTATACTCGCAGGAGAAGATAAACAGAGCCGGCAGTACCCGAAGATATAGCTATGATATTGCAATTATTGACCTCAGGAACAGGAGTACCCGTAAACTGGATGTGTTTGACGGAGCCTACAATATGAATCCGTATTTTTCGGGAGATGACAGGTTTATCTATTTCCTGTCAGATGCCGACGGTTTCCGCAACCTCTATAAATATGACAATGAAAACGGGAAAGTATTCCGCCTGACCTCCTTCATGACAGGGATAAGCGGTATCACACCTTATTCACCGGCAATAAGCGTAGCAAGGGACAAAAACCTGATTCTGTATAATCACTACTGGAAAAACAGCTACAGGATAGCGGCAGCATATGACAATCAGTTTAACCCCGAAGAGGTTGATGCCAATACGGTCGACTTCACGGCAGGAACCCTGCCACCCGGAAGACATCTGTCCGTTAATATTGTCGACAGCAATCTGATTACACGGCAGGACCTTTCTGTCCTTCCTGCCGATTCAATAAAGATGAAACCCTACAGGTCGAAGTTCCAGCTCGATTATATTTCAAACAATGCCAGTATAGGTGTTTCAACAGGAATCTACAGGAATAACGTTGCAGGAAGCATAAACATGATCTTTTCCGACATGGTAGGTAACAACCAGCTTTATTCATCACTCTCCCTTAACGGAGAGATCTATGATTTCGGAGGCCAGGTAGCCTATATAAACCAGAAAGGTAAAGTAAAATGGGGTGCCGCTATCTCTCATATGCCTTACCGTGCAGGTAACATGTTCATTAAGAGAGATACAGTTGAACTCGAGGATGGGCTTGTTCCGGTTGATAACCTTGTGATCGATTACCTGAGAATGTTCGAGGATAATATCTCGTTTTCTGCTTCTTATCCGCTCAGCCAGACAAGGAGGTTTGAAACCGGTTTATCGATGTCATGGTACTACTACCGTCTCGACAGGTACAACAACTATTATCTTCTGACCGGGGCCGGACTGGCCAGCAAAAAGGAAAGACTTGACGCGCCCGACGGAAGCAACTATCAGCAGATCTCGGCAGCATATGTCGAGGATAATTCGTATTCGGGGATGACTTCTCCCATGCAGGGACACCGTGCAAGGTTACAGGTTGATAAGTATTTCGGGGCAGCCAGTATTTTTACCACTCTTATCGACTTCAGGCAATATTTCTATCTCAGACCCTTCAGCCTGGCATTCAGATTTTATAACATGGCAATGCTTGGCAAAGATTCCGAGAATGGTATTCTACCTCCTGTTTACATAGGATATCCATGGCTCATAAGGGGGTATAATAATGTCTCCTATACCAACGCCGCAGTCAGCGATGTTAACCGTTTCAACATATCGGTGCTTACGGGCAGCAGGGTGGCAGTTGCCAATGCTGAGCTCAGGTTCCCGCTTTCGGGACCTGAAAGGCTGGCCCTGATCAGATCAAAATGGTTCCTTATTGATCTGAATCTTTTCTTCGATTCCGGTCTCGCCTGGAACAGCAGCAGCAGAATCGTAACAGACAGGCATTCCTCAATCGATTCGGAAGAGATCAGGTATCCTGTCTTTAGTACAGGAGCTTCTCTGAGGGTTAACCTGCTCGGATATATGGTCCTCGAGCCTTACTATGCTATCCCCCTCCAGAACGGAGGGCTGAGGAATGCCCAGTTCGGACTTACCTTCACTCCCGGCTGGTGATATTCAGATGATGTCGTGCCATTGAAAAATGGATTGCCGGTCGATTCAATGATATAGTTGTTACCAGCACAAAAAGAAGGGACAGAGGGCCCTTTTCCGGGTCTTATTACTGTCCTATATGCAGAAAAGTTGGTATATTTAAGAAAAAAACAGGAATGGAAATCCAGGCTCATTATCAGGAGGCTATAAAATACGCGGCATTGCAGCATCTTGAAAAAAGGCAAAAGGTAAAGGGAACAAAACTTCCGTACGTGGTACATCTCAGCAATGTGGCTATGGAGATTATGATAGCCGCCCCGCATTCAGCGGAAGACTTTGATCTGGATTTTGCACTGAGGGTGGCCCTTTTACATGATCTTCTTGAGGATACAACAGTCACCTTTGATGAACTATGTGATAAGTTTGGCAGGGAGGTTGCCCTTGCAGTTCTCTCACTTTCAAAGGATAAAAACCTGCCGGTGGAACTACAGACCATCAACAGCCTTGGCAGGATAAAGGAACAAAGAATGGAGGTTTGGGCGGTTAAATTGGCCGACAGGATAACTAATCTGCAGATACCTCCTCATACATGGAACCGTAAAAAGAAAGAAAGCTACAGAGAGGAATCAAGACTTATTCTCCATGCCCTTAAAAAAGGCAATAGCTTTCTGGCCTCACGTCTGGAAGATGAAATAACAACCTACGGAAAGTACATCTGAATCATACAGTCAGGTTTTGTCTCCGGGGATCGCACTTTCATCTCCTTATTTCCCCTTTTGATCAAAAACAGTCTCATTCAGAGAGGAGTCTATGTGCGTTATACGTATAATTGCATAGGAATCCGTCGCAGGGACCGGTAAAAGATAGAAGGGATGAAGACAAATGGATTGCATGTCGCAGCAGCTGGAGAAGCACCAGGGATAACAGCTGGCCGGGATGGTAATATTATGATCAGTGGACGTTTTCTGAGGAACAACACACCGGATACGCCGGATAGTTTATTGAACCGGGTCACCGGATATTTTTCTGATCCCGCTGAAGTGACAACCCTCAACCTTCATATCGAATATCTGGAAGCAGTCAAAAGTCCGCTAATAATATCTGCAATAAGAAAGCTGATGCAGGCAAGGTCAGCAGATAACCATCTGGTTGTAAACTGGTATTACGAGGAAGGTGATGACGACATGCTCGAACAGGGAGAGTACATCTCATGGGCTGCAGGACAACCTTTCAATTACATCATGATCCCTGTTTAAACAATTCCCCTGCTACAGATAAAGATAGTGGCAGGGACTGTAAAAATATCCCCCGACACATAGGGTTATTCAGGAATCTTCATATTTTTGAATGTGTTGAATCCGGTACCTGGCTGGTTTTATCCGGATAAACAGGCAGTAAGGTAACCTTTTTTCTGACCAACAGTTTATTCTTATGAAGACACTCAGGGTACTATTCCTTGTCATCATCTTTCTGGCTGCATCATTTGCAGGGCTGATACTGTATGCCTTTATCAGTGACTACAGACCCGCAGAAAGAACACTCCTTTCATCTTCACCGGAAGCAGAACCGGTGTCTGACACCCTTGAATTCAGTCTGCTGACATGGAATATCGGTTATTGCGGACTTGATGAAGCCATGGATTTTTTCTACGACGGTGGTAAAAAGGTATTCACACCAAGAACAGATTGTATAAGCAACCTGAACTCAGTCATCAGCTTTCTCAGACAGAATGATTATGCCGACTTTATTCTTCTTCAGGAGGTTGACAGGAGAAGCAGGAGGAGTTACAGGATTGACCAGTATGAATCCCTTGGTGAGTATCTGAAGGTACACTCAGGCAGTTTTGCCACCAACTATGATGTGTTTTTCGTTCCATTGCCGCCTCTCAGCCCCATGGGCAGTGTCCTTTCGGGCATAGCCACTTTCAGCAGGCATGAACCTGTTTCGTCGGAAAGATTTTCTTTTCCGGGAACTTATGGTTTTCCGAAGCAGTTGTTCATGCTCGACAGGTGTTTTATGGTGAACCGGTACAGGCTGCAGAGCGGTAGGGAGATTGTAGTGATAAACACACATAATGAAGCCTTTGATCCGGGTGATATCAGAAAGGCTCAGATGGAATACTTAAGGAAGTTTATGATGGATGAATACTCCAGGGGAAATTATGTGATAGCAGGAGGTGACTGGAACCAGGTTCCTCCGGGATTTGTCCCTGCATTCCCCGAGAACCAGGTCAACACTGAACAGATGGCTTTGCCGGAAAATTTTTTTCCGGATGACTGGAAGTGGGCCTTCGACAACACCGTCCCCTCAAACAGAAGTGTTGTTGCCGCTTATGATCCGGCAGTTACGACAACCACGGTAATTGATTTTTTTCTGGTCTCACCAAACGTTGAAACGACCTTCATCATGTGCTATGATCTGAGTTTCAAAAACTCCGATCATAATCCGGTATTGATGAGGGTAAGGCTCAAACCCTGAAAAAATTCCGGACCCTCACTTTTTCGTTGATTCTTCTTTCCGTTGATTCTTCTGCAGGTCATTGCAGGGTCTGATCACCGGTTCTGATTCTTGTCGATCATGTATATTGAATCAAATCCCAGTCCGGCCAGCTCCGGATAGAACCTGTAGGTCTCCTCACGTGTCCGGAACCCCGGGATGATGACTCTGTAGTATTCCCACTGCATCACAATGTCGACCTGGAGGTCAAGGTTTTTCATGATTTTTCTTTTGGCCCGGATAGCCTTGGCCCTGCTGTGGTAGACGCCTACCTGAAGCGAGATCGGCGGTTCTTTTACCAGTGGTCTTTCTGAACTGAGGCTTTCGCGGTCGGTTTCAGGTGCGAGCCTGAGCAGGGAGTCAGGCATGACCCTGACCGGCAT
>CAZBQM010000054.1:0-18300 GCA_964494045.1 uncultured Rikenellaceae bacterium | reverse complement strand
TGTGAGGGGTAGAAGGCCCATTCGTTATACCGGTGAAGAGATAAATTATTGATCTTCGCCCAGAAGGAAAGTATCTTTGTATACCTGTATTCGGCACTCAGGTTGAGGTTAGCATGTACAGGGGCATCGATGGCCGAGGGAGCAAGTGTCTGCCAGCCTGTCGGGCTCTCCATCAGTCCCAGCTTTCGTTTTCCCAGCAGTGTAAGTCCAGCTCCTGCAATGATTTTATCCCTTAGGTTATATTTAAAATCGAGTTCAGCATCCCACGAGGGTTTGTTCCAGGGGAACAGGTTGCCTGTCATGGTATACTTGTAGATGCCTGCTGAAGCGTTGAAGCTGAGCTTGTCGCTGATCTCCCCTCCTATCTCCCCGTGGAGGGTAAGGAGGTCGACGTCATCGGGTGCCGGCATGAAGAAGTTGCCTCTCTGGACGACTGTAGCAGTATCGGGATGTATAATATTGGTAAAGAAGAGCATATCGTTTATCATTGAATATGATCCTGAGACGAGCCAGGTTCCTCCTATCCCGCTGTTACCTTTCAGTCCGGCCGAGATAACCAGGCTGTGATTCGTGTTAGGCATTTTGAACAGTGAGCCGTCGGGTATTATGAAGGGGTTAATGCCGGCGACTGTAAGAGGATCGTTGACCTCGAGCCGTCCGTTAAGGGCCGTAAAGAACCTCAGGTACTCCGGCACGATGCTGAAGCCGAAGCTGACATCAGGATAGAGATGGAGTTTGGAGGAAGAGACAAGGTCCCTTTCGAGCACAATCTGCAGTCCCAGGTTGAAGTCCCACTGGTCGGTGCTTTTTCTTATGAAGGGGGAAGCCGAGAAGGCAAACCTTGATTTATGGCTCACGGTGTCGGTGAAGCTATAGTTGTCAAAGTCAATCCTTGCCCCGGCATAGAAGCCTTTGAACAGTCGTGCCATGGAGCCGTCGAAGGCAAAATGTCCCTGGCTGAAGCTGCTGTCACCGGGGACAGTGTTCAGAAGATGATCATAGCCGGCGTTGAAGTCATATGAGAACTCAGCCGAGTCGAGGTTAAGTGAAGAAAACGACAGCGCTCCCCCGAAGTCGAGAAGGCCGAGTTTTATATCGTCTTTAGGGGCCACATAACCGGTGATGGCCGGGTCGTAGCCGTAAGCATACCTTGTCTTCTGGATAAGGTCGAGGGAACC
Organism: uncultured Rikenellaceae bacterium; assembly: GCA_964494045.1. Lineage (GTDB taxonomy): Bacteria > Bacteroidota > Bacteroidia > Bacteroidales > VadinHA17 > LD21. Next base: position 17,122 of record CAZBQM010000054.1, on the reverse strand, counting down.
TGACACATAGTTCTTTCTGAAGAACCTCTTCCCGTAGAAGGAGGCATCGTTATCCATATATCCGGCGTAAACGGGTTCGAGGTTTTCGAGCACAAGCTTACCGCCCGAGGAATAATGTCTTCCGTAAAAGCCGAGGGCTCCCTTCTTTGATCGTTCGTTGCTTATGCTTATCTCGGCCAGGGGTGTCACATACGAGCCGAAGCCTGCTTTGATAAAGCTCTTGTAGAGTTTTGGCAGGGGATCGGGATGAAGGATGGCAGCCTTCAGTGGTGAGATGTTGTATTCGGGTGAGAAAGGAGTGGTGTTTACCTCATATTTGAAATCGGGGGTAAAAGTCACCGTATCGTTGATCACGGGCAGGAAGCTTTTTTTCTCAACGTCCTGAAGCGATGGCTTATAGGGATTGTAAAGGGTCACCTCCCTTTTCAGAGGGGCTCCCTGCTTATTCTGCTGGGAGACGGCCGGTAGGGAAGGAATAGAGAGTAATCCCAGGAGAAGTATATATCTTTGTATCATCTTTGTTTTCATCTCTATATAATTTATTTTTAATGGTCAGATGGAACCACACATGATTGAAAATTAATTATATTCATTCGTGTTTGTGATTGGTATCAATCATGTGGGTTTCATCAGCATATGATTTTTATTTTAATAGTCTGACAGCCTGCTGTCTGAGCGGGTGAGCCGGATGTCTGAAAATTATTCATACTTGATTTTTGAACAACACATACGGGTTTCATAATTCTTAACTATATCAGAAAATCAATTACCTGAGCCGGTTGTTTCAGCCTGACTCTTTCCGGCAGCATCGATGGCGGCCAGTTTCTCTTTCACCTCATCGAGGATACCGTCGTCGGTGACCGTATAGTATTCGCTCAGGCTCTGCAGCGTTGCCCTGGCCTGAAGAATGTCGCCTTTCCCGAGGCTTATATCCGAAAGGAGGAGGAACATACGGGCCATCCAGAACTGATGCGGTGTGTTCTGTGTTATGAATTCATTGATCACCTTTTCGGATTCAGCGGTAAGTTTCTTTTTATACAGCAGTTCGGCCACCCTGTATTTTGATTCAGCGCCCTCGGCGCTTGTTATCTCGGTTGCCACCTTTCTGAATTCCGCGAGGGCCTCATCTGACTCGTTAAGACTGTAGTGAGCCTTGGCCTTCATGAACATGGCCTCGCGTTTGAGTTCATCAGGCATTCCGGCCGTGGTGGCTATTTTTGCAGAGACGCTGATTGTTTTTGCAGCATCACCTGTCTCATAGGCTGCCCTGAGCTGGCCCCTGAGCGATACTGTCAGCATCCCGGCAGTGGCTGATATGGTCTCGAGTCTTTCATAATAGCGGAGGGCTGTCGTGTAATCCTCGTTGAGGACCAGGATTCCTGCCGCAGCTGCCAGTGACTGTTCCATGAAGGGGTTGCTGGGAACGGCAATGACATCCTGGTACAGGGTGAGGGCAGCGGCATTGTCGCCCGAGGTCCTGAGACATTCTGCAAGGTAATAGCGGGCATTCAGGCTGAAGCTTCCTTCAGTGAACTCCTTAAGATAGTTACGGAAGACCTCTTTGGCCCTGTCGCAGTTACCTGCGATATAAAGATTCTCACCCGACATATAAAGGAGTGAGTCCCTTTCGGCACGTGACACGTCGCCATAGTCGCCCAGCGTTTTGGCATAGGCAAAGTATGCCTCGACGTCGTTCATGTCGACATAGACGTTCTTCAGTCCGGTGAGTGCATAGCGTGCCTCGGGGGTAGTCCTGAAGTTTTCGATTACTTTCTTATACTGTTCAACAGCCTTGTTGTTCTCGCCAATGTCATAGTAAAGAAGGCCGAGCTGCACTATGGCCCTGGGGACGAAGGGGCTCGACGGATATGAGGTGATGACTGTATTAAAGTCGGCTTCTCCTGCCCTTGTGTTCTCCAGTACGACATAGGCCCTTCCCCTTTCGAAGAAGGCATTGGGTACAAGTGATGAGGAACGGTATTTTGAGATAAGGGAAGTAAGTACATCGACCTTTCCCTTTTGGTTATTCATCAGTCCCATGGCAAATGCTTTCTGGAACATGGCATAGTCGATGTCTGACCTTCCGTTGCCGGTCACCTTATCGTAGTATGAGATAGCCATGGCGTAGTTGGTCGTTATGAAGTAGCAGTCGGCAATCCTGCACCGGGTATCATCGAGAAGCTCGTTGTTCCGGGCAGCACCGGCCGTTTCGAAAGCCTTGAAATGGTCGAGTGCCGGCTGGTATTCCTTAAGGTTAAACCATGTATAGGCAAGGTTGTATCTGACAAGTCTGTATTCCTCAAGGGCCGTAGCACCGGGGATACCCATAAACTCCTGGTAGTCGTCGCGGGCCTGTGCATAGCGTCCGAGCCTGTAAGCGGCCTCAGCCCTCCAGTAGAGAGCCCTGGCACGAATGTCCCTGTTATATTTCTCATACATAAGAGAGCGGTCGAACATGGCCACGGCGGCTTCGAGTTCCATGTTATTGAGCAATTCGAGACCACGGAAGAAGGTGACCCTCTGGTAGGCTTCCTCGAGCCTGCTGTCCTTGTTGCGTATCTTGTCGAGGGAGGCAAGGGCTGCCTTATAGTTCTTTATCTGCATAAAGGTAGCCACCAGGTAGTTATAGGCTTCCTCTATCCTGTCTGATCCCGGATACTTGTCTATATAGGTTCTGAAAGCCTCTATTGCTTCCCCGAAGGGAGAATATGACGTTTCGTAAGTAAGCCTTGCATAGTTGAACAGCGACTCTTCGGCGATCTTTTCGTCGAAGCTAAGTTTGGAGGCTTCGCCGAAGGCAAAGCGTGCCCTTTCCTTATCGCCCTTCTGAAGGTAGCAGTCGCCCAGTATCTGCCAGATATTCTGGCTTATGAGGTCAGACCGTGCTCCCACAGACAGGAAGACCTGGATGGCTTTGTCGATCTCACCGGTCTTGTAGTAGCTGTATCCCAGCTGGTACCTGTCTTCCCTTCCTGCAGCCTTAACCTTCGCGGTATAGTTCTCGAGGTAGGGTACGGCTTCGGCGTACATGCCTTTGTTATAGTATGCATCGCCAATGAAACGGTGAAGTTCGGCAGTTCTTTCGGCCGGGGCCGACTTCAGGAGATCGGGCGTCATAGAAAGTATGCCGTCGTAGTCTTTTTTGAGATAGAGTATCTGAACTATATAAAAAGGGACCACCGGTCCGAAGGTAGGATCGTCACGGAGCCTGCTGAAACCTTCGAGAGCCGTATCATACATCTTGTCTTCGTAGGCTATCTGTGCTGAATAGTAAATTGCCGGAGGTGTATAGGGAGTATCGATATCCTTTATCTCATCGAACATCAGGAGGGCTTTCTTTTTATCGCCCCTCATATAAAGGGAGTGACCGTAGCGAAAGAAATACTGTGCCTGTTTATCATCGCCGATCATGAACCTGTCGACATTGGCATACCAGGTAACAGCCTTCCTGTAGTTCCTGTTCTGGTAGAAATAGTCGGCAAGATCCATCTTCCCGTCGTTCCTGTGAGGGCTCTCGGGATGGGTTGCCATGAACATCACCATCCGGTATTCACCATCGGGATTGAACAGTCTGAGGGCTGAAAGGGCGGCAAAGTATTCAGCATCATCGGCAAGCGTCGTATTTGACTCCCGGTTATCCCTGAGGAAGTTGTCGAAGAGCCGTATGGCTGTAGGATATTTCTCCTTGTTGAACAACTCCATTGCCTGTGAAAAGGCAGCTGCCTTTCCGTTGTCAGAAAAGGAGACCTGCGCCGGAAGTCTCATACCGGCCGCAAGAAGGGGAATAAGTATCAAAATCAGTTTAAATCTGTTCATAACTTGATTTTTTCATCGCACAACAAAAAAAAATATGTTACGGCCAGATTTAAAGACAAGCTCGTAACACATTTACTATTAACCACATAAAACGTTTATTGCCATATTTACTGTAAGAGTAAAATTACACTTATTAAACGCCTGGGATGGGCCTTTATTACTGATTTTATTAACATACAAGGGTTATTTATCAATTCTTTGCTATTTTGCGGGTAAAAACCCGGAAAATGGAAGAGATCCTTCCCTCTGATGTTATTATAAAGCTGACTGACTGCAATATATGGCAGCAGGATCATCTTGTTCTGACCAACGTAAACCTGACTGTCAACAAGGGTGAGTTTGTATATCTTGTAGGCAGGGTGGGCAGTGGCAAAAGCAGTCTCATCAAGACACTTAATGCGCAGCTCCCCCTGAAGGAAGGCAGCGGGGTGGTGGCCGGCTATAACCTGGCCTCAATAAAACCGAGGGAGGTTCCGATGTTAAGGAGGAAGCTTGGCATTGTATTTCAGGACTTTCAGCTTCTCAACGACAGGCCTGTAAACGAGAACCTCGGGTTTGTTCTGAAGGCCACAGGCTGGAAGAACCGTGATGAGATAGATGCAAAGATCGCCGGTGTCCTTGAAAAGGTGGGACTTGAGCTCAAGGGATACAAGATGCCGCATCAGCTCTCGGGTGGTGAGCAGCAGCGTGTTGTCATTGGCAGGGCTCTTCTCAACGATCCCGACATAATACTTGCCGATGAGCCCACGGGTAATCTCGATCCCGAGACCTCGGAAGGCATAATAAGGCTTCTGAAGGATATCAGTTCGGCGGGCAGGGCCGTCATAATGGCGACCCATAACCACACGCTGCTGAAGAAGTTTCCTGCCAGGACCTACAGATGTGAGGATGACAGGCTCACGGAAGTTGTTGGCGACGAGGAGATCGAGGTGGAAGCCCTGTAGTCTTCTAATCCTGCCTGTCCCTGTCCTGGGCTGGTTCGACAACCACCCGGGTACCGCCAAACCTTGAATTATTGAGGGCTTTAATAACCGGACTGGTGTATTCCTTTTCCACTTCAAAGAAGGAGAAGTTTTTCATCAGGTCGATTTTCCCCACAGGTATCTTTTTACCTTTTGTCCTGCTGTTGAGCAGTTCTATAAGCTGTTCGGGATAGAAGCCGTCGGACTTGCCAAGGTTGATGAAGAGCCTGGTGCTGTCGGGCTGATGGTAGTTCCTGCCGCTTTTTTCGCTTTTCCCGTTCTTCCCGTTACGTTTGTAGCCGCCGTTGTCGCTGTTATGGCCGCCTCTTCCGAAACGGTCTTCTTTTCTTTCATATCTGTCTGACCTGCCACGGCTCTCCTTCCATTCTCTTACTTTCCCTTCCTTTTCATTTTTTTCGACCGGTGAGAATATATCTTCTCCGTTACGATAGTCGTCGAGGAACCTGTCGAACTCAAGTGAAAGGACTCTTTTAAGAAGCTCATCCCTGTCAAGGGCGGCAACTCTTTCATGTATCTCCGGAAGGAGCCGGTCTATCTCGGGGTGTATGTTATCTACATTCTCAATCCTGCGAACCCAGTTAAAAAGCTGTTTTCCGCAGATCTCGCTTCCCGTGGGTATCTCGAGCCTGGTGAAAGGCCGGTTGACCATCCTGCTTATCTGGCGCAGGGCATTCTTTTCCCTCAGGTGAACGATGGAGAGTGAGACACCGGTCTTTCCTGCCCTACCCGTCCTGCCGCACCTGTGTGTGTATACTTCAGGGTCGTCGGGCAGGGTATAATTTATCACATGGGTAAGGTCGTCAACATCGAGGCCTCTTGCTGCCACATCAGTCGCGACAAGAAGGCTGAGGTTACGCTGTCTGAACTTCTGCATAACGGCATCGCGCTGCGACTGTGACAGATCGCCGTGGAGTGAATCGGCGTTGTAGCCGTCTTCAAGAAGCTTAACAGCCACATCCCTTGTCTCCTGACGGGTACGGCAGAAGACTATACCATAGATATCGGGTTCGGAGTCGGCAATACGTTTCAGCACCTTGTATTTATCTTTTGCATGTACAAGATAGTAGCCGTGGGTGACGCTCTCGGCGGCCGAGTTCTTCGTTCCTATGGTAATCTCGATGGGATCTGTCATATAATCGCGGGCAATGGCTGCCACGCCCGGCGACATGGTAGCCGAGAAGAGCAGGGTTCTCCTGCCTTCGGGAACATGGCTGAGTATCTCATTGATGCTGTCGACGAATCCCATGTTAAGCATTTCGTCGGCTTCATCAAGAATAAGTGAGGTGACAGCCGACAAGCGTGCGGCTTTTCTTCCCAGAAGGTCAATAAGACGGCCAGGTGTGGCCACAATTATTTGGACCCCTTTTTTAAGTTCCCTGATCTGAGTCTCGATGCTTGCGCCTCCATAGACAGCAAGTATCCTGAGATCGCCAATGTATTTTGCAAAATCATTAAGGTCTCCTGTGATCTGTATGCATAATTCCCTTGTCGGGCACAGGATAAGGGCCTGTGTCACAGGGATGGAGCTATCGGTTGCCTGGACGAGCGGCAGCCCGAACGCGGCAGTTTTTCCTGTGCCAGTCTGGGCCAGAGCTATAATATCTCGTGTTCCTTCAAGCATCAGCGGCATAACCTTTTCCTGAACAGGCAAAGGATTATCAAAGCCCAGATCCTGAACAGCTTTCAGGATGCCGGGCGTAAAACCCATTTCATTAAATTGTATCATTGGTAAATTTTGTACAGTGGTCCCGGCATCTTTGAATTATTGATCCCGGGAAGAATGAACTCATTTGCATGCCGGGGAATTGCCTTTGTGTGCCTCAGGATATTCACTTTGTTGTTTAAGGGCGCAAAATTAGTCATTTTTTTATAATCACCAACATTACCAGTGAAATAAGCTTAAGGATGGCATATGGTGAGGAAAAGATCTTCGTAAAGAAATCACTTCTGAATGTTTCGGGCCTGTGAAAAACCCATAAAACTCTCCTTAACGGTTCAGGTAGTCGTCGAAAAGCACCTGGAGGTAGGCTTTCCCATCTTTTTCAGCTGTGCCCGGAGAAGTACCCTCCATCGCAACCATGGTCGGCGATTTATGGTCATAGACGGCCCTGGAGCTGTCGGTGACAAAGACGAAGCCTTCATTGAATGCATAGAAGGCAAAGGAACCCGGTTTTTCAGTAAGCAGGTTCTTGCCGAAGGGATATTCATCGGGGAGGTTAAGCTGGCTGAGAAGGGTTTCGGCAAGATCAACCTGGCTGCCCGTGGTTGTCACCTTCATCCCTGCCGTATCGAGGGCACCTCCAAGCCAGAGCATGGGAATCCTGTAGATATCCTCCGAATAAACGAGGTCATTCACCGAGCTTCTCCTGCAGTGATCTGCCACGAGGATCACAAGGGTATTATTCCACCAATCCGTTGTCTTTGCAAAGTCGAGGAACTCACCCACCGACCTGTCGGTATAATACACCGAGTTTCTGAACCTTGTCAGATCGTCATGACCCTCAAATACAGGTTCCATGGGAACCTCAAATGGTTCATGGCTCGAAAGGGTAAGGACCACCTTCAGAAAGGGTTCCTCAGGGATCGTCTTCATCGAATCTCTGAGGGCCTGAAGGAGGATATGATCGTGGACACCCCACTTCGAGTTATACGTGGATGGATCGAAGTCCTCCATGGTGACGATATCCTGAAAGCCTGTTGAGATAAGGTAGGAGTTGAAGTTGGCAAAGTTGATGTCGCCTCCGTACCAGAAAGAGGTGTTATATCCCTCCTTATTAAGTGTGCTGACGATACCCGGAAGGGTCTGGGTCTTTTTGGGTTCCTTTATGATCGAGGCAGCCGGCTGTGCAGGATAGCCGCTGAGTATGGCCGGCATGGCCTTGTCGGTACGGTTTCCCGAGGAATAGAAAGAGCTGAAGAGTATTCCCTGGTCCGAGTACTCATTAAGCCGTGGCGTTGTAAGCGTATCGCCTCCAAGAGAACCCACAAGGTAATTGCCGAAGCTCTCGAGAATGATGATAAGGACATTGGGCCTGTCGGTATCAAGCACCTTTACAGAAGGGCTGTTGTTGAGCGTCAGTGAATCCACGAGGTTCTTTGCCTCATCAATATTGCCGAAGACATAGGGGTTTTCAACCGGTCTCTGGTTGAAGAGGGAGCTTCCCACATTCCAGACCACGTTGACGGCAGTATGATTGAGGAACATATCCCTGCTGAAATAGACGCTTCCCGCATTTACAGGCGCAAGTCCAACACCTCCCCTGACAGGGATAATCAGTGAAGCAGTGAGAACAAGGAAGAAAAGCAGGGAAGGCAAAAGAAGGCGGATCCTTTCAAACTGCCTGAAAAAACTGTCGGCAAACCGGCTGTAGAGCCATATGAAGAATGCTGAGATAATGATAACAGACAACACCAGGAAAACCATCTGCATGAAGGTGGCTGAAGCTGCAGCCTCTTTCGGAGTTTTAAGATAAAGAAGCGGTGTGTAGTCCATCCTGAAACCCCAGTATCTGTAAAGGATGGCATCACCGACAACAATAATGGTTGCGGCAACAATGAAAAGGCATGTATAGATCTTCAGGAAACGCCTGTACCAGTCACCGCTGAAGCGAAGTGCTGGCAGCATGACCAGCATCGGTACCGCCATCACATAAGCTATGGCAGAGGCATCGAGAAGGATGCCGTGGCTGAAGGTGGCCAGGAGCTCGCTTAGAGAAAAGCCGGAGGCTTCAGGTATCTTTGTAAGGATAAAGAACAATCTTGCTGCAAAGAAGAAAGACAGCCAGAACAGTGCATAAACAGCAAGGGCTAAGAGTCTTTTTTTCATGCGACTTCAGGCTTTTTGTTTTCATGTCTGTTCCTGTTCAGGAAGAACGCCAGAAGTGAAGCTGTGATTATCAGCATTCCTGTCACGGTCAGCCATTCCGGATTTTCTCCGGGAACCAGCAACCAGCTAAGTATTGCTCCCACGACAGGGATAAGGAACTTCCAGAGATTCAGTTCAGAGACCTTTACCCCGGGACGCCGGAGAAGAATGTACCACAGCGAGAAGGCGAATGCCGACATGAAGCTGAGCCATCCCAGTACCAGCCAGTATTGGGTCGGAAAGGGCGCTACCGGCTTTGTCTCGGTAAAGGTTGAAATGATATAAATGATACAGCCCCCGGTAAAAAGTGAAACGGAGCTGAGAATCAGTGGATTCAGTCCTCTGTTACGTACAGAGACAACCACATTGCTGATGGCGGTGGCAGTATTTGAGCAGAGTATCAACAGCACCCCAAGGATCTCAAGAGTGGTTCCAATGTGGAAGGCCTGGCGTCCGGCACTTATAAGTATCACTCCGGAAATGCCGGCTATGATAGTGATTATCTTGCTGCGGGTGAGACTCTCATCCTTCTCCATTATTGAAGCCACAATGGCTGTCACCAGTGGCTGGGATCCTACAATCACGGCTCCCAGGGCACCCGGGACTATATTAAGACCAAGGTAGAAGCATATGTAGCTGATAAGAGTCTGAAGAAGGGTGACAAGGCCTATCAGGCGGCGGTGTTCCCAGACCATCCTGAAAAACACAGACGGTCTGACAGTGAAGGGGAAGATCATCAGTCCGGAGATGATGAACCTGATTCCAGCGAAATGCAGCGGAGTGTCGTACTGCAGTCCCAGTTTTATGCCCGGGTAGGCTGTTGACCATAAGAGGCAGGCAATGACCGCCCAGAATATTGTGTTCCTTTTGTCTTCCAACGGGAAAAAATATGACTGCAAATATCTGAAAAAAAACTATTCTTCCTTCAGGTTCCATTCAGGAGGTTCAGCACCGAGCAGGTGTCTGACGAAGAAATCACGTTGTTTCCTTGTCCCGTAGCTACCTCCGTCGCTTATATGTCCTGCTCCCGGCACAAATACATATTCGAATTCCTTACCGGCCTTAATGAGGGCATTGACAAACTGTTCGGTGGAGGCCGGATCAACGTTGTCGTCCATCTCGCCGTTTATTAGGAGCAGTTTACCTTTGAGCCTCCACGCGTTTTCGACATTGGAAGAGAGAGCATATTCCTCTCCCACCGGCCAGCCCATCCACTGCTCATTCCACCATATCTTGTCCATCCTGTTATCGTGACAACCGCAGGCGGCCACGGCAACCTTGTAGAATTCGGGATGGAAGAGCACAGCACCTGCTGCATTCTGTCCCCCGGCCGATCCTCCATAGATTCCCACCCTTGAGGTATCCATATAAGCGTAGCTGGCGGCGGCGGCCTTTATCCATGGTATCCTGTCGGGAAAGCCTGCATCCCTGAGGTTCTTCCAGCATACATCATGAAAGGCTTTGGATCTGTTTGAAGTTCCCATGCCATCGATCTGGACCACGATGAAGCCCAGTTCGGCAAGCTGATGCATCTCACCGTGAATGGGTCTGAAAGCTTTGGGAACATGGTTGCTGTGGGGTCCGGCATAAATGTATTCGATGACAGGATATTTCTTTGAAGGATCAAAATTCATGGGTCGTATTATTATGCCCCAGATATCGGTGATGCCATCGCGTCCCCTGGCCACAAAGGGTTCAGGAAGGCGGATTCCCGTCTTCAGCAGTTCTGAGATATCTGCTTTTTCGAGAGCCATCACCATGGAGCCATCTGAAGTCTTTCTCAGTACCGACACCGGGGGTAAGTCGACCCTTGACCATGTGTCGATGAAAAAGTTCCTGTCGGGAGAAAAAAAGGCTTCATGTGTCCCGTCCCCGTCAGTGAGCCGTGTTAGGTCTGTGCCGTCGAAGTTGATCCGGTAATAATGGATGAAATAGGGATCGCCCGGTTCCAGTCCGCCGGCCCTGAACACTATCTGCCTGTTCGCGGCATCCACGTACTCGACGCCCCTGACCACCCAATCTCCCTTTGTGATCTGGTTTTTGAGCTCACATCGTTCAGAATCGTACAGATAGAGATGGTTCCAGCCATCCCTTTCCGAGGCCCAGATGATCTCATCCGTCTCCTCAAGGTCGTACCTGAATCGTTTTCCGCTGTAGTCAATGAATGTCGGAGATCTCTCGTCTATGATGACACGGCTCAGACCCGTCTCAGCATCTACCTTCAGGACCTGGTAGAGCTGATGTCCCCTGCGGTTATACTCGTATGTAAAATAACTGCCATCGCGGCTCCACAGGAGGTTATTGACCGAATACTGGGTATACTGGTTATCCGTGTTTTTATCATCAACCCTGATGTGTTTCCGCGAGATTGCATCAAAGAGCTGCGGATAGAACTGGGGAACGGCATCGCCGGGTTTCGGATATTCGTATGTAAAATGCCGGGGACGAAGCTGTCCTGAAGGTGACGATTCGATATAGTGTATAAAATTTTTCTCAGCGGGTCTCACACGGCTCGAGACCAGCTTTTTGGAATCGGGCGACCAGCGGATGTAGGATGAGTAGTACTCACCGGTTCCGCCATCGTGGCTGAGCTGGTATTCTGAACCGTCAGTATTGGACCTGATGAACACGTTATAGTCCCGGATGAAGGCTTTCCATTTGCCGTCGGGTGAATCGACAGGAGGACCGATGGTCTCATCCCTGAAGCCCCAGAGCCAGCCCGCCTGCCGGTTTCCGGATATCAGCCTGTCCCTTTTTGTTATGCTGTAGTCCCTTTTTTCACAGATCCAGTTATACCCGTCATATTCAAAGGCAAAGCTACCCAGGCGATCGGAGAAGATGAGGTTTCTAATGGGGAGTCTCCCGGGTACAACCTTTAGCCCTGTCACTTTCTCAAAGGCTGCGGCAAACCTCTTCTGGTCAAAGGCCGGTACACGTGTATGGTTAAGCGGGTTTATCACAACATATTCCCTGCCTGAAGGAGTAAGGTTCTCATACATGAAGATACCCCGGTTGCCTATCCAGAGAGGTCTGACTGAAGCAAAGAAAGTCTTGCCCTCAATGATTGAAGGAAGCGAGTCGGCTCTTCTGTAGTCATCCGCCGTGGTTGCTGACGAAGCAAGGCTTCCACAGAGAAAGGAAAGCAGGGTAAGAGCTATTTTAAACAGTGCAGGTTTCATCAGAAAAGAGTTAAGCTGTTCAGGAAGAACTTATAAAAATAGTGAAATTATTATCAGCTGTTATGCTTTATAACAGAAAAGGAGGCGGAGAGCGGGGGGCAAGGGGCAAGGGGCTGGGGGCAGGGAGCAGGGAGCGGGGAGTTGGGAGCGGGGAGCTGGGGGCAAGGGGCAAGAGTATGGGATAAGAATAAACCAATAAAAGAGAGGCTGTTCTCAGCTTTTGAGACAGCCTCTCTTTTTGTTTACAATCATTCTGCGATCAGGTTCTCATATGATCGCAGGGTAATGGTTATGGAAGTTCCGTATCCCAGAATATTCTGGTAGACAGTTTGTCTCCTCCTATGCTGACGGCGGCATCCTGGACATTTGCTTTATTGAAGTTGGTCTCATTCGGCGGATAGATGAGCCTGTGGATGAAACCATCGCCGGCAGTGACATCAGGATCCTGTCCCGGATAATTGACCGGTGCAAGTTCAGGGTATCCGCTTCTGCGTAAGTTACACCAGCCTTCATGGAAGTTGGTGATATAGCATGCCATCCAGTACTGCTCATTGATCTGTTTCAGAGCATCAGTTTCGCTGAATGCAATGCCGGGTTCGGCCAGGTAGGCTGTTATCTCATCCGGCGTGATGGGTGAATCGCCTCCTCTTGTAAGGCTGTAGAAGTCCTTCATTGTCATATGCCGGGTGATGGCATTCTCGTAATATTCCTTTGCCGTTCCGGTAGTGATCCATTCCCTGTAGCGGGCCTCAGCCATAAGCAGCTGGGTCTGTGCGGCAGTTATAAGGTTGCACCATGCATCGACCTTACCGGTAGTCTGCCTGTCGGGAAATGAATAGGCCCATATGCTGCTGGATATCTCCCCTGGGAATAAGGGCTCATCTTTAATTGTGGCAGGGTCGTATCCGTAAGGAGCACCTATCTGATCGGCGGGGTTGGAGTTTTTGTTTCCTCCCGTAGGAATGTTGGGATTGTCGTAGAGGCAGATCAGGTATTTCATCCGCGGGTCGTTGTTGTTTTTCATCCAGTCGACGAAGGGCCTGCCCACATGGTAATTCTGCCTTACGGAACCATTCATGAAATTCGAGGTCGGGTTGTTCTGTGTGGCGTTATACGGGATTATAACATTGTCGGCGTTGGTCTCCATGACCCCTCCCCTGGCGGGATCTGTTGCAAGCTGGACGATGGTTTCGGCTTTGGAAGCATTAACCTTGGAATATCTCATCCCCAGGCGAAGGAGGATTGAATTACCCAGTTTTTTCCATTTAGCTATGTCGCCCTTGTAAAACATGTCGTTGGTAACCTTGTCAGCGGCAGGATCGAGTGCATCGATTGCTTCCACCAGTTCGTCCTCGATTGCAAGATAGATATCCTGCTGTTTGTCATATATCGGAAAGAAGTCACCCACGTAATATCCCATGATGGCCTCAGTAAAGGGCACGTCGCCATAGGTATCGACCAGTACCATATAGTTCCACACCTTAAGTATCCTTGCCATGTTATAGATATTTGTCCTGAGGGGATCATCCTCAAGTGTGACGATGATATCGACAAGGGTTTTAAGGTTTCCGTAGGCGCCATCCCATCTTTGTCCCACGAAATCAGCCTTTTCAATGTTATGGGAACCGGCATCTTCCTGTCCGGTGATTATCAGGTTCAACTGCTGGACCAGGCCGGCTTCATAATGATGCTGGCTTTCAGCCATATCCTGGGTTGATGCAAGCAGGTAGGAAGCGTCGAGGGATGTCGGGGAAAGCGGATCCTTATTTATATCCCCAAAATCCTTGTCACATCCTGTCATGCCAATCAGGAGAGCCGGAATCAGTGCGAATAAATATTTTGTTTTCATATTATTACATATTAATAATTAGAGTTTGATCGGGTATCAGAAACTGGCTTTTATAGTCACTCCGTAACTTCTTGTATGGGGGGGCCCCATAATTTCGATACCTGCGTTATTGTCGTCGACGCTTGACACACATTCGGGGTCGAGATTATCGACATGTGACAGGAGTACGGCCACGTTATTGACAGTGGCGTTAACAGCAAGGCCCTTGATGAAAGACAGGTTCCTGATATATCTTGTAAGGTCGGCCGAGAAAGTAATGGTACGCAACTTAATAAAGCTGCCGTCGTATATAAACGGTGTATAGACCCTCTGGCTGCCGTAGCTTCCGTAGAAGGTCTCGACAGGAACGGCAACGGTATTCGGAAGTCCGGTAGTGGCATCTATGGCGTCCATAATCACCCCTCCTTCCCTTCCGTCGAGTGTCCATTTGGCATGACCATGTCGTGTGAAGTTGTAGTTAGACTGGGTTACAATCTTATGACCGGCCTTGAAGTCAAACTGAGCCATCAGCTTGAAATTCTTATATGTTAAGGTATTCATCCACCCTCCCACGTGTTTTGGTATAACACTGCCGTAGGTCATGGGCGTGGAGGCTTTCTTAAAGAATCCATTGGTTGTCAGAATATTCCCGTTAGCGTCACGTACATAGTCGTAACCTCTGAGAGATCCCAATGGTTTTCCCACCTCATGAGCATTCATATAGTTACCAAGCCACTGCTGGTACCCGCTTATTATCATTGTTGTTGCGCCTTCGGCAAGCTCCAGTACCTTGCTTATGTTATAGCTGTAGTTGAAGGATGTCTCCCAGCTGAAGTTCTGTGAACGGACGGGCACCACGGTCAGGAGGCCTTCGAAACCCGTGTTTCTCAGACGTCCGACATTGACCAGTGTGGAGCTGTAGCCCGAAGCATTTGATATCCCGACGCTGAGGATCTCGTCAACAGTGTTCTTCCTGTAGGCAGCAGCGTCGAGTGATACCCTGCGGTCGAGGAAGATAAGTTCCAGTCCAACTTCTGCCTCCTTCACCTTAAGTGGCCGGAGATTAGGGTTGGGAGCTGAGGTATTTGAGATATTACCCTGCTGGTATACTCCGTCGAAGGCGTTTGTGCTGAGGCTGTAGGTCAGGGCTCCCTGGTAAGGGTTGGTGTCGCCTCCCACTTCAGCATACGAAGCACGTATCTTTCCGAAGGTAAGCCATGAGGGGATGAAGCTTCTGAAGGCTTCAGTAAAGAGAAAGCTTGTTCCGACAGAAGGATAGAGGTAGCTGTTTGACTGTGGATTCAATGTGGAGAACCAGTCATTACGGGCCGTGGCGTTAAGATAGATGTAATCGTTGAAAGAGATGTTTATGGTTCCGTAAAGTGAATTAACCTTTTTATGAGAATAGGTCTGTGTAGGAGTCTTGGTCTGCCCGTTTTCGATTGTATATAGTCCCCTTATATAGAAGTTGGTGACCGAGGTTCGTACAGAAGAAGATTCCCTGTCCATGGCATTCCCGCCGAACTGTGCATCGAACGAAAATTTCCCCAAGGTTTTTTCGAGGCCGACCAGGAAGTCGTAGTTCACCTCTTTAAAAACTGATTTCCCAATAGCATAACTCCCGTTGAAACCACTTGCTGCAGGTCTCATGTATGCTGTTCCGGTTGGTTCGTTGTTCTCAGTATCTGTCTCTGACCAGTCCTGCCCCACCCTGCCCTGTACATAGAGCCATGGGAAAAAGTCATACTTCAGGAGGATGTTCCCGAATAACCTGTTACGGTTCCGGTCTTCAAACCTCTCATAGGCTGTCCAGTAAGGGTTGGTACGGTCGGCAAACCTCGAGAACTGTATCTCGTTGCCTGTTACGGGATCCTTGTAGTTATCCTTCAGCCAGGTGATATCTGAGCTGACAGCGGTTGTATAGATAGTATTGGCAATACCGTTTCCCTGGGTGCTTCCCGGAGGGTTCTGGTTATATTCGAGTGAGTAGTTGGCATTCGACTGAAGGGTCAGTTTTCCGAATTTATAGTTGATACCGTAGTCGATGGTTCTCTTTGTGAATTTCGAATTGGGTGTGATGGCTTTTGCCGAGACGTTACCAACTGAGAAATGGAAGCCTCCGTTGTCGTTACCTCCGGTGAAAGCCACAGTGGTGTTTGAGGTGATGCCAAGGTCATAGAATTTAAGGCGGTTCTTCATGGGTGAATAGGGATGTTGTTTCCCATCGAAACACCAGACCAGTTCCCCGTCCATCTTCTCACCGAAGCTCCAGACTCCGGATCCCCTGGCGCTGGCAACGCTGTTTGGGCGGACACCGTCTTCACCCTGACCGTAGACATATTGAAAATCGGAAAAGTCGAGGGCCTGGTCAAATACCATTCCCTGTGTGACTTCGATTCCGAGTCCTTTGGCTCCGATACCCGATTTGGTTGTCATGATGATAACTCCGTCCTTGGCACGGTATCCATAGAGGGCGGCTGCCGTGGCTCCTTTAAGAACTGTGATGGTTTCGATGTCCTCGGGGTTAATACTCTGAAGTCCGTCGCCGAAGTCAGCCTGGATACCCGTTGTCTGGGTCTCATTCTGAATAGGGACACCGTTTATTACGACCAGAGGGGTGTTGTTGCTGCCGAACGAAGACTGGCCGCGGATCCTCAGTTTGGAGGAGCCGCCGGGGCCGGTAGCCGGGGCGGCAACGTTAAGACCGGCAACCTTGCCCATCAGGGCATTTCCCATGTTGACGCTGGTGTTCTCAGCGATCTGGTCAGTGTTGACAGCAGTGGCAGCATAGCCGAGGCTTTTCGCCTCCCTCTTGATACCGAGAGCTGTGACAACAACTTCATTCATCTGAAGCAGTGCTTCCGTCATCTGGACATTCAATACAGTCTGGCTGCCCACCGGCATCTCGACAGTTGTGAATCCGATGAAGGAAAAATGCAGTACGGACTGATTATCCGGTACCTGGATGGTGTAGTTACCATTGGCATCGGAAAGAACTCCAGTGGAAGTACCTTTTACCAGGACTGTCACACCGACAAGAGAAGTCCCGTCGTCAGAACGGGTTATCTTACCGGTAACTGCCCTTTGAGCAAAAGCAACCTGTAGTCCTGCAAACAGCAGAACCACAAGGACCGATGTGATTTTTCTCATGGTTAAGAGGTTTAGATTAATGGTATAACTCTGATTTATTGATAGATGAAAATATTTCTTAGAATTTTTTCACTCCAAATAAAACGAACTATCCAAAAAAACCCTCCGGGAATCAATCAGGACACAAAAGTTACTAAATATCAGGATACAAAACAAATAAATTATGCTATAAAACAGCAGGGAGCAGGGAGCAGGGAGCAGGGAGCAGGGAGCAGGGAGCAGGGAGCGGGGAGCGGGGAGCAGGGAGCGGGGAGCGAAGAGCGAAGAGCGGGGGGCGAAGAGCGAAGAGCGGGGGGCGAAG
>CAZBQM010000053.1:0-18382 GCA_964494045.1 uncultured Rikenellaceae bacterium | reverse complement strand
AACACCCTTTTTCATTCCCTTCAATCAACTCTTCGCTCTCAAAGCGGGTGCAAATATAGGAAAGGATTTTTTACCCGCAAGCATAGATTTGAAAAAAAAATAAGATTTATCTGAAGATATTTTTCAAGCCTTTGATAGCATGATCTTTACTCTGAAAAAAAAATTAAAGATTCCCGATGTCCACCTTCAGCTTAAGCATCTGTTCATTGAAAACACGACTCTCCATAAAATGGACTGACCATGTAAGCTGCAGATCTACAGTTCGTTCCCTCAGAAACCTTATATAAAGGTCGGTTCTTCCATAATTCTTTGTCCTGTACGACGAATCACCCCAGTAAAGCTGATTACCGTGATCTTCATAGAAATGCATGAGTCCGGTGCCCGTATAAAAGGAAGCTTTCAGCCCGGCAAATCCATTCTCCAGGGTCGCATCTGCCACAAAGCCGTTTGAACTGATCCATCCGGTGTTTTCGGCCCTTGCCCTCTCCAACCCCGTCACCCAACCCGCTTCAAGCTCGAACTTTTCAAACAGTGTCCTATCACTGAGATCGATCCCTGCGACAGCCTGAAAAAGCATATTGTCATGAAGAGCATCGTCCTCACCGGGATCATCCTTGCCGGCGAAATGAAACATGAGGCCCGTGCCCCTGGCAAAGAACAATCCCCCGCCAGTCCTGCCCGTAACCCCGGCAAAAAAGGACTCACGGACTTGTGCCGACTTCCGCCCTGACCAGTCAAGCCACAGGTCAAGATAATCACTCTCGTCCCCTATCCCAAAATAGAAACCTGTCATGACCGGCCTGTAGTAATAAATGGAATCCTGGAAGAAATACCGGGGGAACCTGTCAGTTATACCCGTCCTCGGGAACGAGCCCATCATGAACCTCAGGTTTTCGCGTGAATATCCGTAGTAAGCGACCGGAAAGAGCCTGCCGTCAGCAAGGGAACTGCCAAATTCGTATATGGTACTCACCCCGGCCATCACCATATGCACTGAATCCCATCTGATCCCTGCCTGGGGTGTAAGTGCCACTCCCGCCATGGTCTGAGGTATCGTGTATCGCGAACCCGAAAACTCTTTATTATCAAAAAACGAGAATAAACCTGCTTTCCAGAGGAATTCCTGGGCCATCCCCGGGACACTCATACAAAAGACAAGCAACAAAACGGAAAGTTTCCTTCTCATACCAGCGCTACAATATATTAATCTCATTAAAAAAGAACATAAGGAACATTAAAGCTTAATATGGGCACAAATAATAACCCTGTAAAAAACACTATATGCCGAATTTGCTTATTTTCGCAACAAGATCGGACAGATGTCAAATATAGTTATTATACCAACATACAGGGAAAGGGAGAACATTGAAGCCATAATAAGAGCTGTATTTTCCTTACCTGTGAAGTTCGATATTCTTGTCATCGACGATAATTCACCTGACGGTACTGCAGATCTTGTCAAAGAACTCCAGAAGTCATTCAGCGGACTCCACCTCCTGCAGAGGCCAGGCAAACTCGGACTGGGTACAGCCTATATTGAAGGTTTCAGCTTCGCTCTCGAGCATAACTACCAGTATGTTTTCGAGATGGATGCCGACTTTTCCCATAATCCGGAAGACCTGGTAAGGCTGCTTAAGGCCTGTAATGACGATTCGGCCGATGTTGCAATCGGATCAAGGTACATCAGCGGTGTCAACGTGGTAAACTGGCCCCTGTCGAGGGTGCTTCTGTCATATTTTGCCTCTTCCTATGTTAGGTTCATAACCGGCATGAAGATCATGGATACAACAGCCGGATTCGTATGCTATAAAAGAAGTGTACTTGACGATCTGAAACCTCATCACATCAGATCGGTTGGCTACGGTTTCCAGATCGAGATGAAATTCACTGCATGGAAACTGGGATACAAAATAGTTGAAGTCCCCATCATCTTCACCGACAGGAAATCAGGCACCTCAAAAATGTCGGGAGGTATCTTCAATGAAGCTCTCTGGGGAGTATTGAGAATGAAAATACGCAGCTACTTTCTGAGATATCATAAGAGCGAGCCTGAGCCTGAGCCTGCTTCATCGTGAGATTCAGGTGCCATTACTTCAGTTCCTTCAGACTCTCTTGTCTTTGCCTGCGGCAACACTTATAAAGAAGTGCTTAATATCTGAAAAGTCATGAAGCCCATATTTATTACGAATGCAACAATAGTAAATGAGGGGACTACCCGGAAGGGCGATCTTCTTATTGAAGGCGAGGAAATAAACTATATAGGGAATCCTGATGAAAGGGTGGCTCCCGCAGGGGCTACCATCATTGATGCATCAGGGAAACTGCTGATTCCGGGAATCATTGACGACCAGGTTCATTTCAGGGAACCGGGGCTGACCCATAAAGGTGACATAGGCAGTGAATCAAGAGCTGCCGTTGCAGGAGGTGTAACATCCTTCATGGACATGCCCAACACTCTTCCACAGACCATAACTTATGACCTGCTTAAGGAGAAATACAACACAGGAGCGGAGAACTCACTTGCCAACTACTCTTTTTACATGGGTGCCACAAATACAAATCTTGCAGAGATAATGAAGGCCGACCCGGCAGAGGTATGCGGTATTAAGGTCTTCATGGGTTCATCCACAGGAAATATGCTTGTCGACGATGAAAAGTCGCTGAGGGATATTTTTAAGAATGCCCATATGCCTGTTGCAGTCCATTGCGAGGATGAGACCATTATTAAAGCGAACTTAGCCAAATACAGATCTGTTTACGGCGACGATATCCCCGTTTCGCTGCACCCTATGATCAGGAGCCGCGAAGCATGTCTCAGGTCTTCCCTCTTTGCTGTAAGACTGGCAGAAGAGTACAATACCCGTCTGCATGTCCTGCACCTTTCAACTGCCGATGAGATGAAGCTTTTCAAAAACGACAGACCCCTTGCTGAAAAGAGGATCACAGCCGAGGTGTGTGTTCATCACCTCTGGTTCGATGAGTCATCATATTTAACCAGGGGCAACCTGGTAAAATGGAATCCTGCCATCAAGACTCATTTTGACAGGGATTCCCTCCTGAAGGCAGTCAACGACGATAAAATCGATATTGTTGCTACCGACCATGCACCTCATACTGTTGAAGAGAAGGCCGGAAAATACTTATCATGCCCTTCAGGCGGCCCGCTCATACAGCACTCCCTGGTAGCGATGCTCGAACTGTGGCATGACAGGAAAACAGGCCTTGAAAAGATAGTTGAGAAAATGTGCCATAATCCTGCCATCTTATTCAGGATCAGCAAGAGAGGCTTTATCAGGGAAGGTTACAAAGCCGATCTTTGCCTGGTTGACCCTGACAGCCCATGGACTGTAACAAAGGATAAGCTGCTGTATAAATGCAAATGGTCACCTTTTGAAGGGACAACATTCAGGTCGGAAGTTTTCATGACTATAATAAATGGAACGATAGTCTATAACAATGGACATATCAATGAGGATTTCAGGGGCCAGCGGCTCAGGTTTGAAAGATGAAATGACCTTCGGCCCCGTATTCAGACCTTTCTTGCAACAAACCTTGCTGTACTCCGGGTCCTCTGTTCGAGCAGAATCTCCCTGCCTGAGGTAATGCGCCTGAGGGCTTCGTCATTGTAGTGCCTCACCGACAGCAACTCGACTCCGGTGTTAAATATGGCCGAATAGTCTTTCCTGAGGTCATTAAGAAGCTCTTCCACCCTGGTCTGTTCATCATCGACACAGACGTTGATGCTCACTGCACTTGCCTCAACAAGATTTACCTTAATGCCATGATTCTTGAAAAGCTGGAAGACAATGCTCAGGTTGTCGCCCATGACAAAAGAAAAGTCGCGGGGCAGAAGCGATAACAGTATCTGGTTTTCTTTTCTTATGAAAACGGGGAGAATCCTTCTCAGCTCGGGTTCAGCAACAACCGCTGTACCCGGATTGTCGGGCTCAAGGAATGACTTTACAAACAGTGGGATGTTCTTGTTCTGAAGCGGCTTGATTGTTTTAGGGTGTATCACCTTGGCCCCCGAAAAGGTCATCTCAACCGCCTCCCTGTACGACATTTCCTCAAGCTTTGTGGTATCGTCGAGCCACTTAGGGTCAGCATTCAGAATGCCCGGAACATCTTTCCAGACTGTAACACTCTCGGCATCAAGGATATTAGCCAGGATAGCTGCGGTAAAGTCAGAACCTTCCCTTCCCAGAGTCGTGGACTGACCCGAAACGGTCGCACCAATAAATCCCTGGGTCACAAAGGTATGGCATCGGCTGAAATCCATCACGGCCTTTATCCTGTGACTGCTTTCGTTCCACAGGATATTGGCATCGCGGTACCGGTCGTCGGTAACAAGATAATTCCTGATATCTATCCATTCATTATTCAGCCCGTCCGAGGCAAGATATCCTGACACTATCATGGTCGACCAAAGTTCTCCATAAGAAACTATCTGGTCGTATTCAAAGTCGTAAGAAGAGCGGATCGGTTTCAGAAGATACTCCTTAAGGCTGGCAAAGGAGTTTTCGATCCTGTTTCTTGAAGGATCCGGACCAGGCAACAGTTCTTCTGCCACCCCGGAATGATACCGGTGCAGGCTTTCCAACTGCTCACTATAGCTCCCATCGCCGGAGATCCACGACCGAAGAAGTGATTCAAGAGCATTTGTCGTCTTGCCGAATGCCGAAACCACAATCACAAGATCATCCTTTTCCTTCCGGGCTATCCTTGCCAGGTTCCGTATTCCCCCGGGATCCTTAACCGATGCTCCACCGAACTTATATACCTTCATGGCCTTTTATTTACCATAAAATTAGGATTTCCATTCTTCCTGCCTGCTTTTATTACACCGTTTTTTATGCCGTGATTTGCAAATAATATAATATAAGGAATGTCTTTGCTTTCTTTTTTCACCTTTTTCTCCAGTGTCCGGACTTCCAGGATGCGAATTGCCCGGGGTCATTTTTTAAAATGCCTGAAGACAGTAACTCATTCATATCTCAGTGAATCAACAGGGTTTCTCGAAGCTGCTTTCCAGCTCTGAACACTTATTGATGATAATGCAATAATATAGGTAAACAATACACCTGCAATGAACACCCAGACCGGAAGGGAAGCATGGAAATAAAAACCTGCCAGGAAAGTTCTGCCAAGAAGATAAGCAGCTGGTAATGCAATTGCGAATGAGATTGTCAACCATTTGGTATAGCCTGTACCCAGCAGTCTGATAACCGAAAAGGTAGTTGCACCATTTGTTTTCCTGATGCCTATCTCCTTTGTCCGGCTCGAAGCAGAAAATGAAGCCAGGCCGGACAATCCGAGGCAGGCCAATAAAAGTGCAACCAAACAGGAAGCACCTGCAATACTTGAAGGAGTATCAAGGTTGGAATATGAAGGAAGATCTTTGTATAAAACCGGCTCGAAAGCTATTTCACTCTCATACCTGTTGTATATCTCCCCGATCTTTTCCTTTAGTGACGGATAGCTTCCCGATGAAAACCGTATCAGGATATTATTTCTGCTCAAAGAATTGAGCGAAATGATCACCGGTGCAAAAGGCCCGGCCAGATCCACAGCATGAAAATCATCGATTACACCTACTATTGTACCCTCCTTACCTTTCAGTGAAATCGTCATTCCAACAGGTTCATCATAGTTCATTACCCTGGCTGCAATATCGTTGATAATATAGGAACCTGAATCGGAAGGAAATGATGAGCTGAAATATCTTCCGTCTGTAATATGGAGGTTTACGGCTTTATTATATTGATAATCTGTATTAACACACCAGAAATCAAGTTTTTCGGAATCATCCTTGCCGGACCAGCTTACCTCGTTGGATACGGTCGTCCCTCTTGCCGGAATACAATTTGTGAAGCTTACAGCTTCTATCCCCGGGATAGCAAGCAGATCTGTCTTCAGGCTTTCTTCGTGAGCTTCGAGGTTCTTTGTATTGTTGACAACTATCAGCTTATCATTATCAAACCCCATGTTGTAATTTCTCATATATTCATCCTGGGTTTTAATAACCAGCATATATATTATAAGTACAACCGGAATAACAAACTGAAATACTATAAGGCTTTGCCGGAAGAAGGAATAGCTATGACTCTTAATAATATCACCTTTCAGAACTCTTAAGGGATCGGATGATGAAAGATATATAGCAGGAAGCAATCCGGACAGGGATCCGGTAAAGATCACTATGGCTGATAAGAGTAGTATGATTCTGTAATCGGCGAGGGTGAAGATGATATCGAGGTTAAACATTGCATTGAAAAGAGGGCCCAGAAGCCTGACAAAAACAAGTGCTAACAAGGCGCTTACCAGGCAAAGAAAAAAAGTTTCACCCAGGTATTGAAAGATGATTTTTGATTTTGAAGCACCTGCGACTTTCTTAATCCCGGTCTCGCGATATCTTTTTATGTTCATCGCAACGGCAAGATTTATAAAGTTAAAACAGGCTATGAGAAGAATCGCCAATCCGATACTTCCTATAATCACAACATTCTGCATACCATCCCATACCCGTCGCCCACCGGCATAATTATAAAGCATTTTCTCCTTTAAGGGGAACATAAAGAGTTCCTGGTTCAATGTGGTCTCCTGGTCTTTTATCAGATCCTTTATCTTTTTGCTTGTTTCAGTTATTGCAGAATTATCAGATACGGTTGCCCAGTAATGGCAGGAGGATGCACCTGTTTCATTGGCCCCCGGATTTTTCTGAAGGAATTTTGAGAACGGTATTATGAAATCAAACTGCAATGATGACCGGGAAGGCACATTTTCCATCACACCGGTTACCTTATAGGCTTCCTGGTTGTCATTGTCTTTTATGACTGTTGTTTTGCCAACACAGTCCGTAGTTCCGAAAAGCTTCATGGCCATTCGTTCAGAAACAATTACTGTGTTGAGTCCTGAAAGATCATTGGAGTTAGCCCCGGAAACCATTGGGAAAGTAAAGATATCAAGAAAATTACTGTCAGCATAGATTCCCTGTTCAATGAATGATTTGTCCCCGTTGATGAAATTCAATCCTTCAGGCACAATACGTGTTATATCCTCAATCTCAGGAACATTGTCACTTATTGTTCCAATCAGTGAGGCAGAGAGAGGCTCTTTAAGGAAACGATCCTGGTTGAAAAAGGTAACAACTGATTCAATCTGATAAAGACGGTCATAGTTCTTGTGGAATTTGTCGTAACTTAAAATGTTAAGGAAATACAATGATGCAATTATTGCACAGGTAAGTCCAAAAGTAAGGCACAGGAAATTTAAAAGGGAGTAAACCTTGTTCCGCATAAAGAACCTCATGGAGGTCTTAAAAAAAGCTTTTATCATTTTCAGTTAAGTTTTAAGTTGCCGATAATTATAATGTTAATCCAATTCACATTCATATCTGAGAGTTTCGATACTGACGATTCTGTCGGGATTTCGTGTTGCTTCATCCATCTGAAATCCACCCCTAAATCCCCCAAGGGGGACTTTAATGTCTGCACATTTACCAAATCCATCTTTTAATTAATTCTTTCTTAATCATATATGTCATCCTTCTCTTTTATTACCCTTAAGCCCCCCTTGGGGGGGTTGGGGGTAAAACACAGCGGCTGATTGTTGGTACTCATTCATATTCAAAGCCTTTCTATTCGTATCTCAACCCTTCGATCCCGACGATTCTGTCGGGATCGAAGCTCTCCTCACTATTCGTATCGGAGAGCCTCAACAGGGTTGCGAGTTGCTGTCTTCCACGATTGTAATGATACTGTCAGCATTGCGATACCCAGGGCCACCAGTCCTGCCAGGGCAAAGATCCACCAGCTCAATGTGGTTTTATAGGCGAAATTCCCCAGCCAGCGATACATGGCGTACCATCCCACCGGGATGGCAATGACAAAAGCTATGGCCACCCATTTAATAAAATCAAGATTGACCATTGCAATAACCTGTCCGGTCGTTGCTCCATTCACCTTCCTCAGGCTGATTTCCTTTTTCCTTCTTTCAAGATAAAAAAGAATAAGTCCATATAGTCCGATGGTAGCAATCGCTATAGAAAGAAATGTAAGCCACACATAAAGCAGGCTGAAGCGACTGTCCGATTCATACTGCCGGTTAAACTGTTCATTGGCAAATATGAAGTCAAAATTGTCTTTTGGGTAATGACGATCCCATATTTTGCGCATTTGCGACATTGTTTCCTGGACATTATGTGTATTGATGAGAACAGAAAAATAACCAAATTCGCTTGGGTAATTATTGTTCCAGATGATCGGGTAAATCGCTTTGTGCAAACCCTCGTGATGAAAATCAGCTACCACTCCTTCTATCTTCAACGCAGTGTCTTCACCTTTTCTGAAAATCTCTTTTCCAATAGCTTCATCGGGACTTGTAAATCCGAGCAGCCTTATACCCGACTCGTTAATCAACACACGGTTTCTGTTTTGCAGGGCTGCTTCACTGAAATCCTTTCCGGCCAGTAACTTCAGTCCGTAAGTCTTGATAAACCCGGTACCGGAATTGTTTTCAAAGATCTGGGTATCCGGCGATTTTCCCTTCGATGGATTGGTGAATTCCTTAAAACCATAGCCAGGTTCCTGTCCCGGGGCAAACATGTTGAAAGTAACGGACTCAAAACCAGGCTGACTCAACAGTTCTGTACGGAATCCTTCAAAGCGCTCACGTTTGTGCCCGTCGGCGTTTAGGGAAGCCGGACCTGTCAGGACCACCACATCATTGAGAGAAATCCCCAATTCCTTATTCTTCATAAACGATATCTGTTTATAAACCAGCATTGTACTGCTCAGGAAAATTATTGAAAATGCCATCTGTAAAACCACCAGTCCGCTTTTGATTCTGCCATGGGTAGTCTTCTGCTGCCCTGGCAGGATTTTAATGCGGCCCATTTCAATCCCGTGGTAAAGTCCCGTGAATATCACACCTGCGATAACAGTCATAAATGCAATAAGAACGACGGTACTGACCGGTATATGAGCCCTGTCGAGCGGAACATTAAATGACGAAGCGATTTTGTTTTTGAAAATAAAAAAGATCACTAATGAGATTATCAGTGCTGCAATATTCAGGATTGAGCTCTCGGTCAGAGACTGAAGCCACAGGTGTTTTTCTGTTGCTCCAATAAGTTTCCGGGTTCTGATCTGTTCTGACCGTGCCTGGGCATGAGCAACCGACAGGTTAACATAGTTTATCCAGGCAATAAGAAGCGTTAATGCTGCAATCAGGATCAGGTTAACCAGTGAGGAAGAGTTGGTGACTGCTCCCATCTCTCCATCCATTCCTTTAATAAAATGCAGATCCTTAAGTGGCTGAAGTGTGTACTGTGCTGTCCGGTTATCATCCTTCAGAAAACCCATATAGGAAGAGATGAAACTGTTGATTTTGTTTGTTGTCAGTTCAGGGGAATTGTCCTTTTTTATCCTGATATAATTCCACCAGCCATTCCATCTCCAATCGCCTTCGTCTGTAATGACGCCCATTTCAACCCAGGTTTTTACAGAAATAAAAAATTTGGCCTGGAGATGTGTGTTTGAAGGAAGGTCCCTGAAGATACCGGTAATCTCAATCGGCATTCCCTGATTTACCCCCAGTATTTTTCCAATAGGAGGAACATTCCCATATATTGCTTTTGCGCTTGTTTCAGATATGATTCCCGTCCGGGGTCGTGAATAATCAGCGATGCCTTCAACCATATCAAGCGGAAATACTTTCTCAAAATCCTCAGATACCCAAAGGACATCCTGGTTGGCAATATTGACATCCTGGTAACTCACAAGGCATTTCTCAAAATAAGCCAGTCCATTGGCTTCAATCTCAGGTATTTCGCGTTTAATGGCAAAGAACAGGGCCCTGGGTGATTTTGCACCATTGTAAATTGTCTCACCCTCCTTTTCAACCTGCAGGTTAACCCTGTAAACATTTTCCGGTTCCCTTATAAAATTATCGTATGAAAATTCAAAAAGAACGTAATGGACAACAAATAGAAATGATGTCAATCCGGCTATAAGTCCCAGCATATTGATGAAACTCATCTTCCTGAATTTTAAGAGACTCCTGATAGCCGATAAAATGATAATCTTATACATATAGTATGGTTTGTTCAGCCTGGTTTGATATGTTTTTACAGGCCGGATGATTATAATATTAAATTACTGAATAAACCATTAATTATCTGATATTACTCTCGCTCTGACACTCACCTTTTTTCTTCGTAACATAAAGCTCTGTTTTATTTGTAAGGTTAATCCTGTTCATTTATGTACCCATTATCATATAAGTTTTGTCCACATTCCCTTGTTACACCCCTAAATCCCCCAGGGGGGACTTTAATAGATAAATGCATTGTTAAAGCCCCTTCAGGGGTTTGGGGTAAGAAATTCTGGTTTATGGCTAAGAACAATATCATATCAATTTTGTCTTTATTCCTTTGGAGACACCCCTAAATCCCTCAGGGGGGACTTTAATGCCTGTATATTTTTCAAATCCATCTTTTAATTAATCAATTCTATCTTAATCCTTTATGGCATCCTCCTCCATTATCCCTCTTAAGCCCCCCTGGGGGGTTTGGGGGTAAACACAGCGGCTGATTGTCTGTACTCTTTCATCATTCAAAGCCTTACTATTCGTATCTCAACCCTTCGATCCCGACGATTCTGTCGGGATCTTCGCATTGAGATACTATTCGTATCTCAATGCTTCGACCGGATTTCTTAATGCAGCCCTGAATGATTGGACGCCAACTAAAATAAAGGTGAGAACTATCGTAATTAAGAAAGCAAGCAAAAACACCTGCACACCTATATCAATATGGTATGCAAAATTCTGAAGCCATTTATAACTTAAGAACCATCCGACCGGTATAATCAGAACAAATGAAATAAATACCAGAGTTAAATATTCCATCGAAAAAAGGGAAAAAATTTCATATGAACGTGCTCCGTTTACTTTTCTGATACCTACTTCCTTGGTCTTCTTTTCCAACATGTAAGATGATAATGCCAGTAAGCCCATGCACGAGATCAGGATAGCCAGCAAAGAAAAGAGCCCTATTATCCTGCCACTTCGTTTTTCTGTTCTGTATAGATTTTCAAAATCATCATCGAGAAAATGAAAATCAATCGGGAGACCCGGGTCAAATGAATTAAATGTCTTTGTAATATAATCCACGGTAGAGGATATTTTTTCAGGTTTCATTTTTACTATCAGATTATTATCATCCCCCAATTGCATTATAAGAGGCTCAATCCTGTAATGAAGGCTTTGAAAGTTGAAATCTTTTACAACACCAATAATGTTCAGTTTCATTCCCCTATCTGTAATAATCTGCCCACCTACAGGGTCTATGAAACCAATCACTTTTGCAGCTGTTTCATTAATTACAGCAGCCGTAGCATCGGATGTAAAATCAGAAGAAAAGAACCGGCCCTTTGTAACTTTAAGTCCAAAGGTGGCTGCATAATCTGCATCTGCACCTATTCTGTGAAACAAAATATCTTCTCCGGCTTTCTTTCCGGACCAGGTATAACCGCCCGATTTATTTTCATTGTTGAATGGATCGGGATGAGCAATTGTTACATTCAGAATATCCGGATTCTTCTTAAGTTCATTTTTCAATGTCTGAACTACCGGAGATCCCGGACGTATCGGGAACATGAAATAACCTATGTTGCTCCGATCGAATCCGAGGTCTTTCTTTTCAAAATAGCTGATCTGTTTTCTGACGACGAGAGTGAATATTATCAGCAACAATGATATAGAGAACTGGAAAACTACCATTATTTTTCTGAAATTGGCGTTCCCCTTATTGATAACCAGAAGTCGCCTGATCGTATTGAATGGTTTCAGCCTCGAAAGATAAAATGCAGGATATATACCAACTAAAAGGACGCAGAATAAGATCAGGGCAATCAATCCCATGATTAAACTGGTACTTGTGTGGGTGATCTGCAGATCTTTCGCAGTGAACTGATTAAATGCCGGCAACAACAATTCTGCAAGAATAATCGCAATTACAAGTGCAGCAGTAACAGTCAGCAGAGATTCGATAAAGAATTGCAGAACTATCTTCTGACGGTTGGCTCCGGAAATTTTCCTGATTCCAATTTCTCTTTCTCTGTCTGTCGATTGCGCTGTTGAAAGATTCATAAAATTGATACAGGCTATAACAAGAATTAAAAACGCAACAAGAGTGAGTATCCTTACATAAACAATATCGCCTTTCTCACTTGAGTCAAACATGTATTTCTGTGATGAATAGAGATGGATATTCTTTATGTTCTGAAGGTGCATTTCAGAATCGGAACCTTCCTGATGGCTCTTTAAAAAACCACTGAGCTTGTTGTCCAATGATCTCCAGTCTGTTCCCTCTTTCAGTTCAATATACGTCAGGTCGCGAACCTGCCACTCATTGTCAGGTGGCAAATATTCCTTCAACCATTCTACCGGAGCCAGGAAATTGAAATTAATGTGGCTGTTATGAGGCAGATTTTTTACCACACCGGTAATTTTCGCTTCATTACCATTCGATTGGAAAGTTTTACCGAGAGGATCTTCATTACCAAAAAATTTAAAGGCCATCTCTTCCGTAAAAATAATACTGTGAGGGTCATTTAATGCACTGTTGACATCTCCCTCAATGAATCTGACATCGAACATTTTTAAAAAGTCCCTGTCAACATATGCAGCTATTTCCTCAACAGATTCATCACCTTTTTTAAGGGTCAACGGAGATAGTATAAACCTGGAAGCCCGGATTATCTCAGGATATTCGTTTTTAAGGTACTGTGCCGAAGGGCTGGGAACGATTGCCATTTGTTCAATAGTACCATTTGGACTATTCTGTTTAACTGTTACCCTGAACAAGTTATCGGCATGAGAAAAATGTCTGTCGTAACTCCATTCATCGTAAACCCAAAGGAGTATCAGCATTGCGCTTGCAAGTCCTATTGACAGACCCGCAATATTTACAGCCGAAAGGGTTGAAAATCTTTTAAGATTTCTGAATCCGGTTTTTAAATAATTACGTATCATAGCTAATCATATAAAGTAATCCA
Source organism: uncultured Rikenellaceae bacterium (assembly GCA_964494045.1). GTDB lineage: Bacteria > Bacteroidota > Bacteroidia > Bacteroidales > VadinHA17 > LD21. The sequence goes on along the minus strand of CAZBQM010000053.1, from coordinate 5,324 downwards.
TTACAATTCAGAAATATTTATTGTTGAAGCTATTTTAATCACACTACCAATTCATCTATTGTATTTTTCATATTTTCAGTACTTTAAGTCCCTCCTCCTCTATCATAATTGCTTTTTGGATGCTGCGGTAATTTTTTTTAATTTTCATTCATCATTCAAAACCTTACTATTAGTATCTCAACCCTTCGATCCCGACGATTCTGTCGGGATCTTCGCATTGAGATACTATTCGTATCTCAATGCTTCGACCGGGTTCATTGTCGCCGCTTTCCAGCTTTGCCAGCTTACAGTTAACAAAGCAATTCCTAGCGTCATTAAGCCGGCCAGAGCAAAAATCCACCAGCTTAGTGAGGTTTTGTAAGCAAAGCTTTCGAGCCATTTGTTCATAGCATAATACGCAATGGGTATGGCAATCACAAAGGCAAGGGCTACCCATTTTACAAAATCACGGTTGAGCATAGTCAATACTTCGAAGATTGTTGCCCCGTTAACTTTGTGGATGCCGATTTCTTTGGTTCTGTACCGGCTGCTCTGATATGAAATGGCGAATAAACCGATCATTGACAAGAAGATACTGATAATACTGCATGCCCCGATCAACCGGAGATATTTTTTATTCTCCTGATGGAACCATTCATAGCGGTCTCCAATGGTTTCCATATTTAAGGGATAATCAGGAATAAGTTTCTTCCAGGTTTGAGTAATCGCGTCTTGTGCCTGGGCAAGCTGATTTTCCGTCGCTTTTACCATCAGATTTAATCCTCTCGGATCAAAAGAGATGTAAGCTGGTTCAACCAGCGATTTTAAACTGGAATAGTGAAAATCCTTTACAATGCCTGTCACAATCTTGCTTTCCAGTCCTGGCAGTCCTTTCCCGATCAGGTTTTGACCTGGAAATAAGCGGGTAAACGATTCGTTGACCAGACATTTATTTTTATCCGATTCCTGATCTCCTGAGAACCCGCTTCCATCAACAATCCGGATTCCAAGCGCTGTTATGTAATTTTCATCCCCGGTAAATCCGGATACAGTATATTCCTTTTCAACCCCATTTTCGTTGTAGTGTAAAAGCACCAGGAAGTGTTCCAGAACCGGCGATGCACCTGCAATTGAAACCAGCCCGACAGAGGAATTTGCAATCAGTTCTTCCTCGAAGACAGCCACTTTATTGGCATGCTGAGCTGGAATTTTAACTTCAAACACTTGCTTGTCGAGGCCAATTGGTTTTTGGGTAATGTAGTTTGTCTGCTTGATAATGATGATTGAAAAAATAATGAGTACCAGAGAGCTGGCAAGTTGAAATATATTGAAAGCAGGCATTTGAACCCGTTTACCTGTTCGGTTTCCTCCAGGTTTTAAGGTGTTGAGATATTGATTCGACCTGATTCGGAAGATAACAAACAACAAGGTAATTATCAGCAAAAGCAGGACGATTTCAAAAAGAATAAGGATTTGCTTTGGATTAAATATATAGCCGGATGTAACATTTGTGTTGGTCAATTGATTGAAAAACGGAGCCATCCAGCGCATTAAAAACAGGCTTAGGAAAAATGAGAAGCCAATCACAATCAAGCTCTCGGTCATAAAATTTATCACGAAACCCAATTTCGACTCACCATTTACCCGCTGCACGGCATAAGCCTTATTTTTTTCGATCAGGTTATTATTGACCAATCCGAGGTAATTGAAGGAAGCAATACAGATAATTACAAGTCCTATTATCAGGGCTATCCACAAGTCGGTTTTATCACGGCTGGCTTCGAAGTTTACTTGTCGTGAAGTGTCGAAATAAACATTTTGAAAAGGTTCCAGGGAATATTGGGCAGGTGTTCCATCGTTAATCGAAGGTATAACGGCTTTGTTTGATGCAAGAATCTTTTCAAGCTCCTGCGGGTTGGCGTTACTGGCCAATCTGACAAAGCAACGGCTATCCTTTCCTTTTGCTGAACGAACCATATCAAACTTAATCTGAGTATTATCAACAGGTTTCCTGAAGACCCCTGTTACTACCATCGGTTCCTCTTTTTCGCCATTCACCAGGGTTATTATCCGGCCGACAGCGTTCCCTGATCCGAAATATTTCTGGGATAATTCATCGGAAATAACCAGGCTATTATCGGCCTCCAACGATGTTTCCGGATTATTTGTCAGAAGTTTATAACCGAAAAAGCTGAAGAAATTTTTGGTTGCAGCAATTACTCCAGGGCGATCATAATATGTTTCATCGTTTACAATTACCTTTTGTGCAGAAGCCGGAATCACTCTGCAATAATCTTCAACCTGATTAAAATTGTCTTTTATATATTCCCCTGAACCTTCACGGCATTGATACATTTTCTGGCCTTTATTGAACGGATCTTCGCATTTCAAGGCATATATCTGGTCTACCTGATTGTGAAAAGCATCGGTATTCATTTCTCTGTTTATGAACAATGCAATCAGGTTAACACATGCCATCCCTATGGCCAAACTTATAATGATGATACCAGTATTTAACCTCTGCTTAAACAGGCCACGGATAATTATTTTGAGCTTTACCATGCGAGTTCTTATTAAGTCCTGTAAAATATTTACTGTCGTTTTTTATTCACCCTACGTTCCTGAGTGGGCTTGTGGTGTATGCATCGCGACACATTGGCAATGAACTAATTCCTCTTTTGAGTATTTAATACTTTACAAAAAAGCAATTACGACATTTGTTCATTCTTACAACTGGTTTTGTTTGTTCATTTTTTTCTATGGTCAGTAACTTCAGTCACAGCGCTCAACTTTATTCATACCGGAGAGCCTCGATCCCGACGATTCTGTCGGGATCTTCGCATTGAGATACTATTCGTATCTCAATGCTTCGACCGGGTTCCGCGTTGCAGCTTTCCAGCTTTGCCAGCCAACCGTTAACAATGTAATTCCCAGAGCCAGCAAACCAGCCAGGGCAAAGATCCACCAGCTAAGTTCAGTCTTGTAGGCAAAGTTCTCGAGCCATTTATTCATGGCGTAATATGCAACGGGTGTAGCTATAACAAAAGCGATGGCTACCCATTTTACAAAGTCTTTGTTGAGCATTATGAGCACTTCTGAAATGCGGGCGCCATTTATTTTGCGGATTCCTATTTCTTTTACGCGGTTCAGGCAGATCATAAAAATCTGGACCAGAATGCCCATGCAGGTCAGCACAATGGCAATCAACGAAAAGAAGGTTATAGAACCGGCGAGCTTCTCTTCCTTTTCATACATCGATTGAAACAGATCGTCGTAAAAAATAAAACTGAAGGGTTCATAAGGCGAAATAGATTCCCATATCTTTTTTATCTGTTCTATATCCTGCCCGACATTAGCGGTTGCCAGACGTACCGATAGTACGTTGCTATACTGGCCTCCGTCAAAAAGCAAAGCCAAAGGCTCTACTGTATTATGGTACGATTCGAATTTGAAGTCATTAATGATACCGATTACTTCGAAACCTCCTTCCTGCCCGTTATTAAATCTTTTCCCTTCGAAACTATCCCAGCCAAACTGTTTCATGGCTTCTTCATTAATCAGGCAAGACTTGTTTAAATCTCCATCCAGGAATTTTCGCCCTTCAATCAATTCAATTCCTATCGTTTCGATATAATTGTCACTTACAGGGATGCAGCTCAGGTCAAAACTTTTCTCGCCTGTATTGCTGCCATACCTGTTGTTTATCATGCCCGGACAGCCAGAACTCAGGGTAGTGCCCTTAACAAACGGAAGCTTATCTATTTCCTGTCTTACCGTATTTGTTTGCTGAAACATAAAGGGCAGGTCAATCCTCAACAACAGCTCACGATCGAAACCGGGATCAGAATGCTTAACATAACTGAGTTGCTTGAAAATAATCAACACAACCGCTATCAGTGCAACCGAAGCTGTAAGCTGGAAGGTCAGCATGGATTGTTTCCCCAATTGCCGCCTGTTATGCTTACCCCTGAAGCCTGACAGGAATTCGGTAATCCTGAACTTCGACAGAACATATATCGGGGCCAGGCTGTTGATCAGGATCACAACCGCCACCGCTGTCAGGAAAACAGGAGCAACTGACAGCCAGTCGTGCCAGTCGGGTTGAAGTATCTTGCCAAAAAGGCTTCCAGTATAGGGTATTGCCAGCAGTACAATAAGTAATGAAAAGACGAGGGAGATTAAAATGCCTGATGTGACCTCGGTGAATGTATAGCTGATCAATTCTTTCCACCCTGCACCATTGGTTTTATTGATCCCTGTTTCCTTCAGTTTTGCATATTGCATCGAAATGGAATAGCTCACATAGTTAATACTCGAAAGGACGAGAATAAGAGCGGCAATGGCAATGAAGATTTTCAGTAGGGCCGGATTTCCTTTGGCATGGCGGCTTTTAACAGTGAGTGCCGACAGGTACATATCGTCGAGTTTCTGCATTGCAAGACTGTCGACATCAAGTGACTTAACCGCAGCCGAATTGTTCAACTGGCTTACAAAGGAGCCGGGACTTGTGCCGTCATTAAGCATCACGAAAATATTTGCAGGATTATAACACTTGCCATTATCGCAGGTATTTGACATCCTGAACTCCTCATTTTCGCTGTTAAGGATGACATCGGCCCGGAAACTTGAGTTGGATGGAAGTTCTTCAAAGATACCTGTGACAGTACCTGAAAAGAAGTTATGCACATTGATCCTCTGTCCCAATGGATTTTGCTTACCAAAAAGCTTTTCCGCAGTAGCCCTGGAGATGACAACAGATTCTTTCCCTTCGAAAGGTTTATCAGATGACATTTCAAGCATGCTGACCGAAAAAATTGAAAAGAAATTATTCGTGGTGGTCAGCAGGTGCTGGATTTCAGTATATGCATGTGTCTGTTCATTCTTAACTGTCATCTTCATCCCGTTTTCATATTCAAGCGGGCAGGCATCCTCAACTGCAGCATAACCGGTGGTTAACTCAGGATACAGATCCCAGTTCAGGTTACACCGGTTCTTTTTCACATCGTATAACCTGTAAATATCGAGGTGATTGGCGAAATCCTTATTGACACTTACTTCATTATGATAAAACAGACCTATCAGGATACATGCTGCAAATCCTATGGAAAATCCACCCAGGACAAGGAAGGAATACCACTTATTCTTCAATAAGTTGCGAATGGCAAGTTTTAAATAATAAAAAATCATAATCCTGTTATTGCACTTTTTTCGTCATTCCTGACCATCCCGTCTTCGAGCCTGATTATCCGTTTCCCGTATTCTGCAAATTTTTCATTATGGGTGACCTGTATGATTGTCATCCCCTCATCATTCAATGCCTTGAGTGTTTGCATGATCATTTCACC
>CAZBQM010000052.1:0-18479 GCA_964494045.1 uncultured Rikenellaceae bacterium | reverse complement strand
TGATAACCGTATGTCTCTGAAAAGATCACTATTCCGTTTTTTGCTATCATGACTTCACAGCCGGGGTAGGCCTTCGCCTTTAGCCCCCTTGCAACAATTGTGTCGATCGTGCTATGGAGCAGTTCCGATGAAAGACCGGCCTCCTCGGGAAGGCCAAACCTCAACCTGACATTGCCGGGAGTAATGATCCCTGTTCCCTCTCTCCATTTTTCATTTATTGTGACGGGCAGGGAGCCATGAGCTCCTATCCCCCCGAAAAGAAGCTGTGCGGCAAGATCTTCGGTATAATCATTCTCCTGGTAGGTAAGCAAAAGTCCTTCAGCCCGTTCCAGTGGCTTAAGCCTGGAAAGAGCATAGGGATTGCCGAAATAGCTTACTATGGTTCGTGAGGAGGAGCTAAGCTTATCGAGAAAGGTTATCAGCGACTGGTTAACTCCAAAATCAGATGAGGGTCTCTGATCGGTCCTGAAAATCCCTGCAATGACAAGATCATATTCCTTAAGCTTTTCAATAAGCTGTTCTGACTTTTTAGTATCGGCCGGATCAATAAAGAAGGTATCGGCCGGGCAGTAGTCGAGTATCCTGTTCTGGAACACCGATGTGCCGGTGCGGTTGACAGCCACGGCGGCTATCTTCCTTTCAGCGCTCCTTACAGGTATTATGTTCCCTTCATTGTTCAGAACAGTCAGTGCATTTGAATACAGTTCCCTTATCTGCATCTTTATTGCATTTGATGTGAAGGTCCCAGACAGGTTTTCCTCTTTAATTGTAGTCTTGATGGCCAACCCTGCCCAGTATTTGAATGCAAGGATTTTCCTGCATCGTCTTTCTATTTCGGCCCCGGTGATCTTTTTCTTTGCCACCAGGTTAAGGATCTCGTTTAAGGCGGCATCGACATCGGTGACAAATTCAACTATATCGTTCCCCGCGAGATAGGCCATTGCTTCAGCCTCGCCCGATCTGTAGTTCCGCGTGACTGCCTTCATATTCATGGCATCGGTTATCACAAGGCCCGTGAATGCCAGGTCCCTGATAAGCATTTTGCTTACAATGCCCTGAGAAAGGGTTGCAGGCTTTCCTCCCGAGCCTTTGTCAGCTACAGGAAGGCTGAGATGGGCTGTCATCACGCCTCCGGCTCCCTGGTTTATCAGCTGCCTGAATGGGTACAGCTCCACTGTATCGAGCCTTTCGCGAGTATGCATTATAACCGGAAGATCAAGGTGTGAATCAGTGTTTGTATCGCCATGTCCCGGGAAATGTTTCAGGGTGGCCATTATGCCGTTATCCTGAAGTCCTTTCATATACATTGCTGCTTTTCGGGTCACGTTATCCCTGTTCTCCCCGAATGACCTGTAGTTTATAACCGGGTTCAGGGGGTTGTTGTTTATGTCAGCAACAGGTGCCAGATTAATATGTATTCCCAGACTCCGGCACTGCATAGCTATTGTAGCTCCCATTTTGTAAATCAGCGAATCATCCCTGATGGCTCCCAGGGTCATCTGAAAAGGAAATTTCTCAACATTCTGAAGCCTCATCCCCGTTCCCCATTCGGCGTCCATCGCTATTACCAGGGGTACTTTTGAGACAGACTGAAGACGATTGGTCATGGCGGCTTCCTTTTCAGGGGTACCCTGAAAGAACAATACCCCGCCGACACCTGATTTACTTATGGCTGAAGCCAGATCTTCCTCATGGGCGGCGTCCCTGTCAGAATACCCGGCTATCCATATCGACTGGGCAATACGTTCCCTGACTGTCAGGGTTTTAAGAACGGAGTCGACCCATGGGTGATTAGTATATTTAAGAAATGAAGGCTCGGTATGCCCTGAAGTGTTTTCCTGTGAAAACATTTGTGTACATATAAATATCAATATTGTTATTACCCTAATTTGCATAAATATTGTGTTTGAATTTTCCCTTTGATCTGACCTGCGAATTTTCCCAAATGTAAATAAATTTAACCAGAAGCCGGAATGGTGTTTACAGCATTTGTGGCCGGCCCTAAAGATTTTCCGTAGGTCTGAAAACACAAACCCTTGCCCTGAAAATGCAATTAATTACTACATTTGTTTTAACAGTTTTTTTCATGTTAGTCTGACTCTATGCAAAAATTAAACGATTTCCTCGTGATGCACGACGGCTACATGGGCGGTTTCCCCGGAAAAATATCCTGATGACAGGATGAGTAAGAAAATCGTGCCAGGGGAAGACTGTGATTTTGCCTTTCCCCGGCTGAAATGGAGAGTTGGTCTGAAAAAGTAATTCAAATGGAAATCAATATAATATCAGAATGTTACAGGGAACTGTCGGGAGATTCAGAGTTCATGGTTATCCCAATGCCACAATCGGGCTCCGACAGGAAATATTTCAGGATACATAGGGCGGGACAGACCATAATTGCCGCGTATAATGGTAACCGGGAGGAGAATGATGCCTTTATAGGATTCTCGGATCATTTTAAAAAGGCCGGACTTCCTGTTCCTGAGGTCTATGGTTATTTCCCGGAGCGACATATTTATTTTCTTGAGGATCTGGGTGAGAGCAACCTGTTTTTGTGGATGGCTTCAAAAAAGTCAACTGACGGATTTGATGAAGAAACCATTGATGTCTACAGGAAGTGCCTCGATTATCTTGTAATGTTTCAGGTGAGAGGCATCCGTGATCTCAACCTCAAACTCTGTTATCCGTACAGGAGTTTCGACAGGCAATCGATGATGTGGGACATGAACTACTTCAAGTATATGTTCCTCAAGCTAATGGCAGTTTCGTTCAACGAAAGCAGGTTGGAAAAGGATTTTGACCGGCTTGCAAGCCATCTGCTCAGCGCGGGCCAGGATTATTTTCTGTACAGGGATTTCCAGTCGGCCAACATAATGATAAGAGGAGGTTCTCCATGGTTTATTGATTATCAGGGTGGCCGGAAGGGAGCCCCTCAGTATGATGTTGCCTCCCTTCTCTATGATGCGAAAATCGGCATGAACGAGGATGACAGGACAGGGCTGCTGGAATACTATACAGCTGGTTTTACCCGTGAGTCGGGGATGGATGAAAAGGTCTTCAGGTTATATTTCCCGGGTTTCGCCATGATCAGGCTTTTGCAGGCCCTTGGGGCATTCGGATTCAGGGGCTTGTATGAACAGAAACCCACTTTCACTGAAAGCATAGTTCCCGCTGTAAAACTACTTGAAGATCTGATAAGTGGATCTGACCTGGGAACCGAGCTTCCTGAACTGTTCAGTACGATAGAGGCCATTAGGGAAACCAGGAAGTATAATAACCTTGCTGTCAGAAGTCATCTGTAAGGGGATATTATTTTGGTTCAATAAATAACGTAAAAAACACGGGCAGATAAATGAAGGCAATGATATTTGCAGCCGGGCTGGGCACAAGGTTGAAGGAGATAACAGCATCCATTCCCAAGGCCCTGGTTACGGTTGGCGGCAGGAGTGTTCTCGCAAGGGCGGTGGAGTATTGCACTGCCGGAGGATTTGACGATATAATAATTAATGTTCATCACCATGCCGCTCTTGTCAGAGAGGAAATCGGAAAGCTCAGGGCTGAAGGCTACAGGATTGAAATCAGTGATGAGAGTGATGGACTTCTTGAGACAGGAGGAGGTCTGTGGAAGGCAAGGCATTTCTTTGATGACCAGCCATTTCTGTTGTATAATGTCGACATTGTCACCAATCTTGATCTGAAAGTTTTTTACAGTTATTTCCTGGCAAACGAATGTCTTGCTGCAGTTGCAGTAAGGGAGAGGCCGGGGAAACGGTTTCTGCTTACGGACGGGTCGGGGATTCTCCGCGGTTGGTGCAATGAAGAGACTGGGGAGAAGAAGATACCCGTGAGGGTTACCGGTGACCTTACCAGGATAGCAAATTCATCAATTCATATTGTCCATCCGGAGATATTCAACTATATGGAGCCCGGAGTATATTCACTTGTCACACTTTATCTCCGGCTTATTGAAAATCATGTGATCCGTACTTTCAGGCATGACGATGGATACTGGTTTGATATCGGTACTCCCGGCAACCTGGAGACGGCAAGAAAATATTTTGGGACAATTATCTCAGAGTTTCCAGAATGACCTGGAGAAGAGGACAAAAACCGTGAAAATTTCGAGACGTCCTACAATCATCAGAAAACTCAGGATGATCTTGTTGAATTCAGAAAAGCCGTCATAATTACTCATTGGCCCGGCAGCACCGAAAGCCGGTCCCACATTACCCAAGGCTGAAGCAACAGCGCTGGCTCCGGTCACCAGGTCGACACCGGGTATCACCACAACGAGGGTTCCGGTAATGAATATAATTATATAAAGTACGATGAATGAAAGAATGGAGATATTTGTCTCCTCGCTTACCGGTTTGTTAAAAAGCTTTGAAGTGGATATCATCCTTGGGTGGATAAGCCTGGCAAACACGCTGCGGATGTTTTTGACCAGAACAAGGTGCCGCAGCATTTTAATACTTCCTGTTGTCGATCCGGTGCAGGCGCCGGCAAAAAGCAGCAGAAACAGCAGTAACTGTCCGACCATGGGCCAGTAAAGATAGTCTACAGTAGTATAGCCTGTTGTGGTTATGATCGAGATCACCTGGAAAAATCCTTCCCTGAATGCAACTTCAAGAGGTTTGTTGGTGCTGACAAGCAGAACCGAAGTTGCAACTGCACCTGCCAGTACGGTGGTCAGTGAATAAAACCACAGTTCCTCATTGTGGAGCACCTTACGGAAGTTAAGCTTGACCAGGTAGTAATATACAACAAAACTCACACCTGACAGGAACATAAATAACGCAATAATATACTGGATATAAGAAGAATATTCTGAGATCCCGGAGTTCCTGATGGAAAATCCCCCTGTGGCAACAGTACCGAAGGTAAGGCAGATACTGTCGAAAAAATCAAGGTCTCCGGCCATTAGCAGTACCGTCTGGACAAGTGTAAGCCCTAAATAGATATAAAGCAGGCGGAGACCGATGGCTTTTGACTTCGGGTGGGTTTTTTCCTTCAGTGATGATTCCCTGAAAAGAAGATTCTGTGCCGTGATCCGCAGTGAGGGGAGTATCAGAATGATAAGCAGGACAATACCCAGTCCTCCAATCCAGTGTGTAAAACTCCTCCAGAAAGTAATCGACTTTGGAAGTATGTCAATGTTTGTTACAACCGAAGCTCCCGTGGTCGTGAAACCTGAAGCTGACTCGAAAAATGCATCGGCAAAGGAATGTACGGTTTCACTGAAAAGGAATGGCATTGTTCCGGCAGCGGTAAAAACCAGCCAGCCTGCCGTGACAGAAAGAAATCCCTCCCTGTTTGAAATTTTTTCATTTTTTGTCCTTCCTGTTGTCGCCCAGAACAGAACAGAAAGGCTTATCGTAACAAGTGATGACCATATGAAAGGGAAGGGATCTTCGTTATATACAAGGGTTACGGGAAGGCAGAGAAGAAAACAAACCGTCTCCAGAAAAAGTATTGTGCTTAATATCCTTAAAATTACCAGAGGGTTGATAAGTTTCATACAACCGGGTTTCAGAAAGAAGCACAAATATAAACAGAATTATGCCATGATTCTTCTGTGTCGTTCTTTAGCGCAAAAAGTTTAAGACTGACAAAATGCTGTGGAATGATCATTTTTATGTCATATATTTGGACAGGGTAAAAATTAAAAATAAGAAACATGGGAAAAGTTCTGGTGATTGGCGCCGGAGGAGTTGGAACCGTTGTTGTTCATAAGATGGCAGCTCTTCCGGAAGTTTTTTCTGAAATAATGCTGGCAAGTCGTACAAAATCGAAATGTGATGCTATTGCTGCAAAAATTGGCGGTAACAGGATCAGAACCGCCCAGGTTGATGCAGATAATGTTCCAGTGCTAAGGAAGCTTATCAGGTCATTCGGACCCGACCTGGTTGTCAATGTTGCCCTGCCTTACCAGGATCTTCATATAATGGATGCCTGCCTGGCTGAAGGTGTTTCTTATCTGGATACTGCAAACTATGAGCCTCTTGATGAGGCCAAATATGAATACAGCTGGCAATGGGCATACCGCGACAGGTACACCAAAGCAGGTATTACCGCGATTCTGGGATGCGGCTTTGACCCCGGAGTCACTTCGGTTTTTACAGCACATGCCGCAAAGCATCACTTCGATGAGATCCATTACCTCGATATTGTCGACTGCAATGCCGGCGACCATGGAAAGCCTTTTGCTACTAACTTCAATCCTGAAATCAATATCAGGGAGGTTACCCAGAAAGGCAGATATTTTGAGAACGGGAAATGGATCTATACAAAGCCTCACGAGATCCACAAAGCTCTCAGTTATCCTGAAATAGGGCCAAAAGAATCCTATCTCATATATCATGAGGAGCTCGAGTCGCTTGTCAAAAACTTCCCGACACTGAAGAGGGCAAGGTTCTGGATGACTTTCGGTCAGGAATACCTTACTCATCTGAGAGTGATTCAGAACATAGGAATGGCTGGAATAGAACCCATCATGTTTGATGGCAGGGAGATAGTACCTATCCGTTTCCTTAAAGCAGTTCTTCCGGATCCCGGAGAGCTGGGTGAGAACTATACGGGCTGGACTTCAATAGGTTGCCGCATCAAGGGAGTTAAAGACGGAAAGGGAAAGACCTACTATATATATAATAACTGCAGTCATGAACTGGCATACAAGGAGACCGGCTCGCAGGCAGTCAGTTATACAACCGGTGTTCCTGCTGCCATTGGTGCCATGATGTATCTGAAAGGATTATGGAAAACACCAGGTGTCTTTAATGTCGAGGAGTTTAACCCCGATCCTTTCATGGAGCAACTTAAGCTGCTGGGACTTCCATGGGTTGAACTTCATGATGTTGACCTGGAACTCTGATAATCAATATGAGCATTGACTATGCTAAAGTTCCCTCTCCCTGTTATGTAATTGAGGAAGAGAGACTAAGAAAGAATCTGGACCTTATCAGGCATGTGTCTCAGGAATCAGGAGCTGAGATAATCATGGCATTCAAAGCTTTTGCCATGTGGGGAGTGTTCCCTGTGATAAGGGAATACATCGCAGGCGCTTCGGCCAGCTCACTTAATGAAGCCAGGCTGTGCTTTGAAGAGATGGGTTCAAGGGCACATACTTATTCTCCCGTTTATAATAAGGATGAGTTCAGGGAAATTGCTTCATTCAGCTCTCATATCACTTTTAATTCTTTAGACCAGTATGCCAGGTTCAGAGATGATCGTGCCATTGCTGAATTCAACGTTTCACCTGGATTAAGGATAAACCCCGGTTTTTCTGAGATAAGTCACGGAATCTATGATCCTTGTTCACCCGGCTCAAGGTTGGGCATTACTGCCGAAAGCCTATCAGGAGGTCTTCCTGAAGGCATAGAGGGTCTGCATTTCCATGTATTGTTTGAGTCTGACTCATATGCCCTCGAAAAGGTCCTGAACGTGGTTGAATCGCGCTTCGGATCTTTCTTTCCCCGTTTGAAATGGATAAACATGGGAGGGGGGCACCTGATGACAAAAGAGGGTTATGACACAGGTCACCTTATCAGGTTGATAAGGGATTTCAGGGAGAGGACCGGGCTTCATGTCATACTTGAACCGGGAAGCGCCTTTGCCTGGGAAACCGGCGAACTGGTAGCTACTGTTGAGGATATTATTGAGAACCAGGGAATAAAAACAGCCATACTTAATGTGTCATTTACGGCCCATATGCCTGATTGCCTTGAGATGCCCTATAAACCACGTATACTGGGGGCGGGAGAGCCCTCCGATAGAATGCCTTACAGGATGGGTGGCAACTCATGCCTTTCGGGTGACTTTATGGGTGACTGGAGCTTCAGTGAAGATCTGAAAAGAGGCGACAGGATAGTCTTCCTCGATATGATACACTATACCATGGTAAAAACTACCACTTTCAACGGGGTTCAGCATCCGTCGATCGGTATCTGGACCACTGATGGTGAATTCAGGCTTCTGAAGCGTTTTGGCTACAGTGATTACCGTAACCGGCTTTCGTAAGGCTCCTGGAGGCCTGATCGTTTACCTGTCAATGACACCTGAACCGATAAGTTCATCGCCATCATACCAGGCAGCAAACTGTCCGGGCGCCATTCCCCTCTGAAGCTTGTCAAAGATAATATAGAGTCCGCCGGATCTTTTGAAGAGGGCCGCTTTCTGCAGGGGTTGGCGGTAGCGGATCCTGACCATGTACTCACTTCTTTCACCTTCATTCATCATGAGGTCGGGTCTGATCCAGTGTATCTCATCTTCCCTTATTCTCAGGCCTTTCCTGTACAGTCCCGGATGGGAATCTCCTTCTCCCACATAAAGTATGTTATTGGTGACATCCGAGGCAAGGACATACAGGGGTTCAGAATAGCCGCCTACATTTATTCCTTTTCTCTGCCCGGTGGTGAAGAAATGAGCCCCATGGTGCCTGCCTACCTTTTTGCCGGCGGTTGGTTCAAAATTATGAGGAGTGGTGAACGATACCAGAAGAGAATCGGGAACATCAGACCCGGGCAGTCCTGCCTGATAGCCCGGCCCGAAAAAGGAAGCCGGCATCTCCACAATATCTCCTTCGCGTGCAGCCAGCTTTTGCTGAAGAAAAGAGGGAAGATGGACCTTCCCGACAAAACAGATACCCTGCGAGTCTTTTCTTGAAGCCGTGGCAAGCCCCTGCTCTTCAGCAATACGTCTTACCTCCGGCTTGGTAAGCCCGCCGATCGGGAAAAGTGAAAACCTCAGCTGTTCCTGGTTTACCTGGCATAGGAAATAACTCTGATCCTTGTTGCTATCAACCCCGGAAAGCAGACGGAAGACAGGACCTTTACCGGTTTCAATAATATCTTTCCTGCAATAATGCCCTGTGGCAACATAATCGGCATCAAGTTTCCGCGCTTCATCTGCAAAGGAGTCGAATTTTATTTCCCTGTTGCATAGGACATCCGGATTCGGAGTGCGTCCCTTACCATATTCGGCAAACATATAGTTAACAACACGTTCCCTGTAGGGAACACTCAGGTCGACCATCTGAAAAGGAATCTTTAGCTTTCTGGCAACCATCTCTGCAAACATCAGGTCATCTTCCCAGTGGCATTCGCTTTGGAGCAGGCCAGTGGTGTCGTTCCAATTCCTCATGAAAAGGGCAATAACATCATAACCCTGGCTCTTAAGGATGAACGCTGCCACACTTGAGTCAACGCCTCCCGATAACCCTATTACAACCCTTTTTTTCACGCTGCAAAGTTAATTAAATTGGCTAACTTTAAACCATCATGGGTATCGGTACGCTGACTATCTACAATGCCTCTGCCGGTTCGGGTAAAACATTCAGCCTGACCGGTATTTATCTTCTTAAGCTGTTTGCTTCGAGGTATAACTACAGGAAGATCCTTGCCGTGACTTTTACAAACAAGGCAACTGCCGAAATGAAATCGAGGATACTCGACCAGCTTTGTGCACTGTCGTCAGACTTGCCGTCCGAATATCTTGACATGATCACCAGGGAAACCGGGAAGGATGAAAAATGGGTAAGAAAGGAAGCCGGAGCTATTCTTGATGCCATTCTTCATGATTTCTCGAGGTTCTCTGTGAGCACTATTGATAGTTTTTTTCAGAAGATACTCAGGGCCTTTACACGCGAGACAGGTCTTAACTCGGGATTCAGCATAGAACTCGACCATAGCCTGATCCTTGATTCAGCAGTCAGGGAGACCATAGCTTCAGCTTCAGAGAACCCGATGCTGAGGGACTGGCTGACTGATTTTGCCAGATCCAATATTGAAGACGAAAAGGGATGGAATCTCAGGTACGAGATTACCCGTCTGGGTCAGGAACTGTTCAGGGAAAAATTCAAGACATTAAGCCCCGGGGAAAGAGCTGCCCTGAGTGATAAAGATACACTGTCAAAGTATATAAGGTGTATGAAGGATATCACTTCAGGCTTTGAGAAGACGCTTAAAGACTACGGAAAGACCTGTCAGGATATCTTTTCAAACTATGGACTAAGCGACGATATGTTCTTCAGGAAGGGTAAAGGCGTGCCTTCATATATTAGAAAACTTGCATCGGGCGACACGGAGGGCCCATCTGCCACGGCCCGCAATACCGGGGATGATCCTCCCAGGTGGAGTACAGGGAAGATGGATCCGCAACTTGAGAACGCACTGCGGGCGGGACTTGAAACAGCTGTAAGAGACTCAATAGCATATTTTGATTCAAATATCGCTTCCTATAAGAGTGCCTCAGCCATACTATCAAATATCTATTCACTCGGAATACTGTCTGATGTTCTGCAAAAGGTCAGGGAGATAACTTCGTCCGAGAACTTTTTCCTTCTTTCAGATGCAGGGGAGATCATATACAGGATTATCGCAGGCGACCAGATACCCTTCATCTATGAAAAAGCAGGAAACAGGTACGAATACTTTATGATCGATGAGTTCCAGGATACCTCCGTGATCCAGTGGAATAACTTCAAGCCTCTGATATTGAATAGTATGGCTGAAGGAAACGACAATCTTGTTGTTGGAGACATCAAACAGTCAATTTACCGCTGGCGTAACAGCGACTGGAAGATCCTTGCTGAAGTCCTGGGGAAGGTTGATGACAACAGGATTCTTAGTGTCCCCCTTGATACCAACTGGAGAAGCAGGGAAAACATTATTAAGTTCAACAATGCACTGTTCACCCATCTCCCGGGGATACTCGACACTGTCCTGCCTGAGGGCAATAACGGAAGCGGTCTGGCATCACTGTACTCGGGAGCGGTCCAGAAAGATCCCGGTAAAGGCAGTGGAGGTTACGTGAGAATGGAATTCGTCGGGGGAGAAGATAATAATGAAAAGACCGAATCGGTTCTCGAAAAGCTTCCCTCGGTACTTGAAAAGCTCCAGGATATGGGCTATTCTCCTTCCGATACCGGCATCCTTGTGAGGTATAACAACGAAGGTGCTGCGGTGCTTAAAAGGATGACCGATTATGCCGCCGGCTGTGGACCTGAAAAAAGGTCAGTCTATAACTATAACATTGTATCAAATGACTCGCTGATCCTTTCAAATTCGCCTGTGATAAGCTTTGTGACTTCAGTGCTGTATTATATCAATGATACTGACGATGCCATCAGCCGGGCTGCCATGCTCCGAAGCTACCTGCAATCGACAGGTAAAGGTGATATTGAGAAGTGCCTTCTTCATCCTGATCTGATAGGAGAGGAAATGAATTCATACTTTCCCGAAGGATATGCTGACTTTTTTGGTCATCTTGCCAGGTTACCTCTCTTTGAGATGACTGAGAATATCATAGGATTTTTTAATCTGGGCTCATATCCCGGGAACTTTGCTTACCTGAACTGTTTCCAGGACCTGGTATTGGATTTTACCGGCAAGAAGAACAGTGAACTGAGTTCCTTTCTTGAATGGTGGGAAAATGAAGGATGTAAGAAATCTGTTATACTTCCTGAAAATCAGAATGCTACAAGGGTTCTGACTATACATAAATCAAAAGGTCTCGAGTTCAGGGCAGTGGTTGTGCCTTTCATCTCATGGAACCTCGATCACCAGGCTGGTAATGCTCCTACCTTATGGGTTAAGCCTGACCGTGAGCCTTTTAATAGTGTAGGGATAGTCCCGGTCAGATACAGGAAGGATCTTGAGAAGACGATTTTTGCAAAAGACTACAATATGGAAAGGTTCTCATCACACGTCGACAGTCTTAACCTTCTGTATGTTGCATTTACCAGGGCCAGGGATGTCCTTTGGGGCTTTACACCATCAGGCGCCGGTGACGGATCAATAGCTTCCCTGCTTGAGAAGACCCTTAGCTCCCGCGCAGGAGATACTGACGCTAATGTTCTGCTTCCCGGCGGACAGTTCCGGAACGAAGATCATTTCTTTGAATTCGGAGAGCTGATGAGTACGGAACAGAAGCCTGTGCCGGGGAACAAAACCCTCATACCTTCTTATCATGTGTCAAAAGGCCTTGGATCGCTCAGGCTGAAGCTTCATGGTGAGAACTATTTTCTTCCTGGTGAAGAGGAAAAGCTCATGAAGATCAACTTTGGGAAGCTGATGCACGAGATTTTTGAATCGGTAAGGACACCTGCGGATGTTGAAGGGGCTGTCGGGAAACTGGTTCTCGAAGGAGAACTTCCAGCCTCTTCTGAAGCAGAAATGATATCCTCCATCAGGTCGCTTATCTCCGGTCCGGTCGCTTCAGACTGGTTCCGTGAAGATAATAATGTTATGACTGAAGCCTCTATTCTCCTTCCTTCAGGCAGTCTCAGGCGACCCGACAGGGTTATAATAAGGGATGACAGGATCATTGTCGTTGATTTTAAATTCGGTAATGAGAATCCGGCTCATAGCACCCAGGTCAGGCAATACAGGGATCTGCTGAAAGAGATGGGATACCCGGCAGCAGAAGGCTTTTTATGGTATGTTGATCATAACAGGATCATAACAGTCTGATGGGACAGGAAAAGAAAGATATGGTGACATACCCCTGGGGGCACGAAAGAAGGTTTAATGCATATTCAAACTACTTCAGGTCACTGTTCGGCGCCAGGGTTCAGAAGGTCTCAATCGATGCAGGTTTTACCTGTCCCAACAGGGACGGTACAAAAGGTACGGGAGGTTGCACATACTGCAACAATGATGCTTTCAATCCCTCATACTGTACACCTCTGAAACCGGTAAGCCAGCAACTTCAGGAGGGTATAGAGTTTCACAGGTGGAGGTACAGGGAAGCTGCCAGCTACCTGGCGTATTTCCAGGCATACTCCAACACATACGCAGATGCAGGCCGGCTCAGGGAGTTGTATGAGGAGGCTCTTGCTTATCCCGGGGTCAGGGGGATTGTTGTGGGGACAAGACCTGATTGCATCGACAATGAGAAACTTGACTATATACAGGGTCTCTCGGAGAAATACTATGTTGCCGTTGAATACGGCATAGAGTCGTGTTACAACAGAACCCTGGAAAGGATTAACCGTGGTTGTACATTTGAATTGGCAGTCAGGACCCTTGAACAGACCGCAGCCAGAGGGATCAACACAGGAGCACATTTTATTTTCGGTTTACCCGGAGAGACGAGGGAGGAGATGCTGGGGGAAGCTGACATCATCTCGGAGCTTCCGCTCACAACGGTCAAGTTTCATCAGCTTCAGATCATCAAAGGTACCCTGATGGAAAAGGAATATGCCAATGATCCTTCGTCATTTCACCTGTTTACGTGGGAGGAATACCTTGAGTTCTTTATCAACTTTCTGGAAAGGCTGAATCCCTCAATAGTTGTCGAGAGGTTTACGGGAGAAGCACCTCCTGCCTACCTTACTGCAGGAAGATGGGGGAAGAAAAGGACCGACCAGATTGTTAACCTCGTTGAAAAAAGACTTGAGGAACTGGATACATGGCAGGGAAGATTATACAGACAGAAAGTATCATAAAAGGATAATGCTGACATGAAATATTTCCTTGAGACGATAGCAGAATCCTTATACAGTGAGTTCGGGAACTCACTACACAGGCATTGCCTTGTTTTTCCCAGCAGAAGGGCCGGGCTCTACTTTACAAGGTATCTCTCAAAGTGTATTGATAAGCCGGTGTGGATGCCTGCCACAATGACTATTAACGACCTGTTCAGATCACTATTACCTCTGAAAATCGTTGATAATGAAATACTCCTGGCTGAGCTCTACAAAGCCTTCCGCTCTCTTTCAGGCAGCAAAGAGTCGTTCGATGACTTCTATTTCTGGGGCGACATGCTTCTGAATGACTTTGATGATATAGATAAATATCTTGTGGATGCCGCTTCTGTATTCAGTAACGTGACCGATCTCCATAAGATTGATGTTGATTTCGGAGGGCTTACCGAAGAACAGATAGAGATAATAAGGCAGTTCTGGGTCAACTTCGACCGTGATAAGATGACCGGCGAGAAATCGGGCTTCATCAATATCTGGTCGGTTCTCGCATCACTTTACAGTGTCTTCAGAAAAGCATTAAAGAACAGGGGATGGGCTTATGAAGGAATGATCTTCAGGGAAGTGGCTGAGAAGATAAATGGCGGTGCGATGGCCGCGACAGACTGGGACATGGTTCATTTCATTGGATTCAATGCCATCAATAATTGCGAAAGTAACCTGATGCTATGGCTCAGGAAACAGGGAAAGGCAAGATTCTACTGGGATTATGACAACTCTTTCACAGGTTCCGGGATTTTTGCTTCAGCCGGTACTTTTATTGAAAAGAATATAAGGATACTTGGGGATGACATGCCAGCCGGCTGGTCACGTGAATCAGGTATGGCCGGATTACCGGCCGGGATTGTCAGAAGGGTCATTGCTGTATCCTCAGATGTGGCCCAGGTAAAGCTTGTCAGTCAGCTTGTTGAAGAGATAGGGGACCTATCGCCTGAAAATGCGCATCATACAGCTATGGTCCTGGCTGATGAAAACCTGCTTGTACCGGTTCTCACCAGTCTGCCCGAAAACAGCGGAGACATAAATATTACAATGGGCTATCCCATGAAATACACCCGGATGTATTCCCTGGTAAAACTGCTTCTGACTCTTCAGAAGAACTCGGGGGAGTCATCGGGAGAGGCCCACTTCAGGTATAACGATGTGATTAATGTACTGAGACATCAGATGATAAAGGAACTTTTCGGTGATGATTTCAGTGGTATCTTGTCGGAAAAAGTACTGTTGTCGGCTCCTGTCAGGGTGCCTGCCTCAATGCTTGTGAGCAGTGGAGAACCGGGAATACTGTTTAAAAGGGCTTCAGGGCCTTCGGAACTGACCGGATACCTGAAGACAGTGCTTGGCTGGCTTCCCCTGCCTGATCAAGACGAGGAAGAGGGCCGTAAGAAGATTACCGATATTCAGGTGCGTAATGAGTTTATTTACAGGATTATGCTGGCTGTAAACAGGATAGAACAGCTGCTGGCAGATCCGGACATCAGCTTCACCACGGATACCTATATAAGGATATTGGACAGGATACTGAGGACCTCTTCAGTACCCTTTTCAGGAGAACCACTGTCGGGCATCCAGATAATGGGTTTACTTGAGACCCGAACCCTGGATTTCAGAAATCTGATAATGTTATCTGTGAACGACGGGGTTCTTCCTGCGATAAGCACAGGATCTTCATTTATCCCCGCAAACATCAGGATGGCTTTCGGTCTTCCCGACATCTCTCACCAGGAGTCCGTATTTGCCTATCATTTCTACAGGTTGCTGCAGCGGTCGGAAAATGTGACTTTCATCTATAACTCAAATTCGGAGGGTATACGGACCGGTGAAATAAGCAGGTTTCTGCTGAGGATGAAATACAGTGGAGCACTTGATCCCAATTTCCAGAGTCCCGGATTTGAAATAAGAACAAACAGGCCTCTGCAGGGAAAGGTTGAGAGGACTGCTGTACATCAGGAAATCCTTGACAGGCAGTTCTGCGGAGCTGAGAAGGGACGTTTGTCTCCGACAGCTATAAACATGTGGCTTAACTGTTCGATGAAGTTCTACTACCGATATGTTAACGAACTGAAAGAGCCGGCAAGGGTTTCAGCTGAGATCGATCCCGCCATGATGGGAAACCTTCTTCATGATATAATGAAAAGGATCTACATTGATCATACTAATGAAGTATTAAGCAAAGAGCTGATTGATAAGGTGGTAAGGGATAAGAAGAATCTTGTTGCGCTGATAAGTGACACGACTTCGGCTGTTGCAGGCAGGAATTTCTCAATGAAATCGGATGGGAATATCTTGATAACAAACGATATACTTGAGGAATATGTAAGCAGGATACTTTATAGCGACAGAAGTCTGGTTCCTTTCAGGATTACCCACCTGGAAACCCAATGCGATTTTGGAATACCCATCTTATCCGATGCAAGGAAGGTCAGGGCCGGCGGTATTATTGACCGTATTGATGAAGTGAAGGGATGCGTAAGAATTGTGGATTATAAAACAGGGAAGACCAGTGAAAGGATCCCTTCGGTCAGTGACCTGTTCACGAAGGGAAGGTCGAAGGATTACGATGCATGGTTACAGACTTTGTTTTATTGTGAAGCATTTTACCAGGGTAACATGCAGGTGCCTGTAAGGCCCTCCGTTTACAGGATACGCGGGTTAAAAGATGGTTATGATGACCGTCTTGCCATTGGCAGGGGAAAAGAGGAAGCCATTCCGGTTGACAATTATTTCCAGGTAAGAGACGAATTCGTGAGATCTCTTCAGGAAGTTGTAACCCTGATAATGAATGAAGGGGAGCCTTTTGAGATGACTGAAGACCGCACAAGGTGCAGGACCTGTCCTTACGCGGTGTTGTGTATGAGATAGTATTTCAGGAAGGGGAAAGGACTATTGTTCCATTTCCCTTTGCAGTGCAGCCATTTTGATAGCCGTCACAGCTGCTTCATCGCCTTTATTACCAAGTTTTCCCCCGGCCCTGTCTTCGGCCTGCTGATGGTTGTCTGTAGTGAGAACACCAAAGATGAAAGGGATATTGTATTCGAGGTTGAGCTGGGTGATACCCTGAGTGACACCCTGGCAAATATAGGTGAAATGAGGAGTCTCTCCCTGTATGACGCAACCAAGGCATATCACACCATCGGTATCATCATATTCGGCAATAAACTGCGCTCCGAGTGTAAGCTCAAAGCTTCCGGGAACATGTTTTACGACTATCTCGTCGGGACTGACACCATATTTCAGAAGAGTGTTTACAGCTCCATTGAGCAGTGCTTCCGTTATATCATTGTTCCAGTCAGATACTACTATGCCGAACCGCATATCCCGGGCATCGGGCATATCGGTACCATGCGACAATGAGAGGTTCTTAGTACTCATTTGGTTCCGGCCAGAACTTTGACCCTTGAAATATATTTGTCTATGGTAGTTCCCTCGTTACTTTCGGGATACTCATCCCTGATCCTTTCATAAACCTTCAGGGCTTCTGAATAATTAGCTTCGAGCTCATAGAGCTGAGCGGCCTTCATAAGGTAGAGGGGAGTGTTGAAAGAATTGGAAGCATAATCGGCAGCTTCGATATATTTTGCGATACCTTTTTTCACATCTCCCAGTTCAACATATGCATCGCCGGTAGCACCAATAGCTATCGATGCTATCATTTTATCCTCCTTCGAATATTTCTCAAGATAATTTATGGCTTCTTTATATTCACCAAGATGGAGATAGCAGATTCCTGCGCCATAACGGGCCAGGTTGCCGGTTTTTGTAGAACTGTAGTCTTTGGCAATGTCAAGAAAACCCGGATAGTTACCGTCTCCGTTAAGAGCAAGTTTCACCGAATCCATTTCGAGGTAGCGCTCAGCCTGATAAATCTGGGTCTGGGCTTCATTATTCCTTTTATTAAGGTAGATTCTGTAGAGCCAGAAAAGGCCAACCAGAACAACCACAATACCCAATCCGATCAGTAAAGCTTTGTAATTATCCTCAAGGAACTGTTCTGTTTTTGTAAGCGTCTCTTCAACATTCTGTATGCCCTGAGAAACCTCTTCTTTGTTCTTCTTTGCCATAGCTGTTAATACATTAATCGCTGAAAATTTTAACTTCGCAAAAGTAGTTCTTTTCAAGTAATTTTGAAACAAATGGTTAAAAAAACGGGCTGCCATAGTAATTGAATTATGTTGTTTGTAACCAATGCGATACAACAGATGTTAGTTCGTGCGATTCTTTTTTTTACCTTTGAAAGGGTTTTTCCGGTTCACCGTTTTACCGGAATCATCGCCGCAGATTAACTTTTTCTTTGTAGTTTATGCTTGTCACGAAACCTTTAATGTAGTACTCCAATCCGCTTATTCAATGTATCTGAAGAATCTGTCGCTTTTCAATTTTAAGAATTATGATACTGCAGAACTTGAATTCTCGGCCAGGATAAACTGTTTTGTAGGCAATAATGGTGTTGGCAAGACAAACATCCTGGATGCCATTCATTACCTGTCTCTTACAAAAAGTTTTTTCAATGTAAGCGATTCACTCAACATAAGGCACCACGAAGAGTACTTCATTCTTAAAGGACAGTTTGAAAGGGACGGGAGCGAAGACAACATCCTTTGTTCCTTTCAGCGATCGAAGCAGAAGGTATTAAAACGAAACGGGAAGGAATATCAGAGGCTGTCGGACCATGTGGGACGCTATCCTGTAGTGATGATCTCACCTTCCGATTCTGTGCTTATCAGCGAGGGGAGTGAGGAGAGACGGAAATTCATGAACAGGATAATCATTCAGTACAATCCTGAGTACCTTGACTGCCTGATGAAGTACAACAAGGCACTGCAGCAGAGGAACAAACTTCTCAGGAGCTTCCGCGAATCGGGCTCTTTTGACAGTGAAATGCTGTCTGTCTGGGACTCACAGCTTGTCAGGTACGGACGTGTTGTTCATGAGGAACGGAGGTCACTGGTTGAAGACCTCATCCCTGTATTCAGGGAATATTATCAACTTATATCCGGGG
>CAZBQM010000051.1:0-18481 GCA_964494045.1 uncultured Rikenellaceae bacterium | reverse complement strand
TCTTAAGATGGTCGCCATAACCGCCTTTCGGGCTCTCTTTGGATGTAAATATCCCGGTTGATTCGATAACAACATCAGGTTTTGAGGGCCAGGGTATATTAGCCGGATTTCTCTCGGATGATACTTTTACCTTAAGACCTTTAACGATGATATTCTCAGCATCATAGGAGACACCTTCAAATTTTCCCTGTGTAGAATCATATTTGAGCAGGTGAGCAAGCGTTTTTGTATCTGTAAGATCGTTGATACCGATAATCTCAATATCTTTTCTCTCCAGAGCAATCTTAAAAACGTTACGGCCTATCCTGCCAAAGCCGTTAATAGCAACTTTAATCTTTGACATAACTATATCATTAATTGGTTTATAAATTGACACACAAAAGTAATATTTTTCTTATAAATGCAAAGTGTCAGTTAACAGCTGCAGATCTTTTTTGTCTGAAAATGTTGGATAGCTTATTTGACTCAGGATTAAGCGGATCGACCACAATGCCGAAGCGATAACTTACAAAGAAAGAAAAAAAGAGAGCTTTATTCTGCGTTGTCTCCATGATGGGAACCTTTTTTATAAAGGCATTGACCTGGGCTCCCGCTTCCACAGCATGGATTATCTTATCTTCCTTGCTGTATTCAAAGTTAAAGCCGGTCCTGGCATAAAGGCCGGGAAGCATTTTTATCTCGTTCAGTCCCTTTGTAAAAGATGCCCTTCCATATATCATGGTAGGATCATGAATCTGAACATCAAACTTCTCTTCCCTCAGTATGGCCTCGTCAATGGAAACCGGACGTATTATCCTGTAATAAATTGGTTTGTATAAGGCAAAAACAGGTCCGCCCGAATAAATAAACCTTACAGCAACACCTCCGAGGTCAGCCTTGGGAAATAACTCATGTTGCTGCCCCAGACCACCCCTTAAGTAAAATACACTGTTGAGCTTTCCGAATACAAAGGAGCCTGCCTGCGGATATATACTTGACAACCTGTATTCCTTGGGATGCTTCAGAGAGGCAGCTTCGATTTCATAAAATCTCTTATTCACATAGTTGAGTCTCCTGGCATCACGAAACCCAACACCAATGCCGTCTGAATTCAACATAACGGCAAACGAACGTTCATTGCGAAAAAAAATTCTCTGCTGCTCGTTCAACTCACCCTGTCCGGATAGTGAAGGTATCGCGGATACAAGAAGAATGATTTTAATAAGCAGCTTTTTCATGTTCTTCTGCCAACTTATACAGGGTAAAATAAAAATGTGCCGTTATCAGCCTATACTTTCCGTTCCTGCGGATTCAGCCTGGCTGTAAGCCGGGCAGGTCTGCTTGTTGCAGGAACTGAGAGCCAGAATGGTTACAAATGCAACAACAATAATAAGGGCTATCTTTTTCATCAGTATAAAATTTTGATATTAATGGTCTGATAAAACCCACATGCCTGAAAATAATATTTATCAGTACCTTTATATGCACGACATGTGGGTTTCATAATTCTGAATATATTAACGGAAACTAAACACAAAAGTAAAACAATCGTTCAAAAAACAATCTTCATGCCAAAAATATTATCTTTTTCAATCAATTGGGTTGCCAGTCATGTTATAATTTTGTGAATCCGGAATTCATACCGTGTATATATAAAACGCAATTGATCATTACAGATATGTCATCGGCTAAAAAGCGGAGGCTTTCTTAACAAATAAGATTCCTGTTTGTTTTACTTCAGTGGTAAAACAGGAAATATGAAAACAAAAGGTTTCACAATATTAATTTTTTTGATTTTTATGAGCGCTATATCCAAACCTCAGGGATCTCTTCCCTATAACGATCTTGACAAAAAAAGAACCGACATAATTGTCAGCAAGGGAACAGAAGCTCCCTTTACGGGGAAGTTTGAAAAATACGGTGAAAGCGGAACATATATCTGCGTAAGGTGCGGGGCAGCCCTTTATCATTCTTCCTCAAAATTCGATTCAGGCTGCGGATGGCCGTCCTTCGATGATGAGATTGACGGAGCTGTTACCAGGTTTCCGGATGCTGACGGTGTAAGGACGGAAATAACCTGTACATCGTGCGGTGCCCATCTTGGTCACGTATTTACCGGTGAAAGATTCACACTTAAGGATGTGCGTCATTGCGTCAATTCGGCTTCACTTGACTTTGTGCCTGCGATACTCGGCCGGGGCCGCTACGGAACAGCCCTCTTTGCCGGAGGATGTTTCTGGGGTGTTGAGTACTTTCTCCAGAAAGCACCCGGTGTAATCAGTGTCATCTCCGGATATACCGGTGGAAATGTCAGAAATCCAACCTATAAGCAGGTATGTACGGGTACGACCGGCCATGCCGAAACTGTTAAGGTATTTTACGATCCTTCAAAGACAGATTATGAATCACTTCTGAAATTATTTCTTGAGATCCACGATCCTGCCCAGGCAGGCGGACAAGGTCCCGATATCGGCGACCAGTACCGTTCTGAGATTTTTTACCTGAATGATGAACAGAAGAAGATTGCAGAGAAAAACATCAGGATACTCAAAGATAAGGGTTTCGCGGTTGTAACAGCCCTTACAAAGGCTTCTGAGTTCTACGAGGCAGAGAAATATCATCAGGACTATTATTTTCTTAACGGGAAAGTTCCTTATTGCCATTCATACACAAGAAGATTCTGAAACAGTTAAAAAACAACTTCGTTTTTTAAGTTCGGTCAGCATAAACAATTAACTTTATGAAGTTTTATCTGACAGCCCTATCGGCTCACCTTGTGAAGATACCGTTGGGGTAAAACAGATAACTGGCAGTGATTAAGTTCCGGTCCTGATCATGTGGCTCTTCAGTAATATCTGAGGATTGACTGTTTTAATTTTCCGGATGGGTGTGAAGGGTTTTCCCCGGATATAATCATTGAATACAAACCTTAATTGATTGTTATGCTTTCACTGGTTATTCCGATATTTAATGAGGAGAAGCTGATTGACGAACTTATCAGACGGACCGTGAGTGCCCTCGGGAGTATTACCCAGGACTATGAACTGATTCTGGTTGATGACGGAAGTTCGGATGACAGCCTGGTCAGGATGTTGTCATGGAGGGATGGGAACAACAGGATCAAGGTCCTTTCACTTTCAAAGAACTTCGGACATCAGGCTGCCTATACAGCAGGCCTGGAATACTCAAAAGGAGAGTATGTCGCGATGATGGACGGAGATCTGCAGGATCCTCCTGAACTTCTGGCTTCCATGTACGAAATGATAGTAAAGGAGGATTATGATATAGTAAGCGGCAAAAAGGCAGGCAGAAAAGGGAACAGGGGCCGTAATTTCTCTGCCTGGCTCTTCCATGTCATATTCAAGAATATAGGTGAGATAAGCAACATGGAGAACTACGGCAACTTTTCGATGATGAAAAGGGAAGCTCTCAATGCATTGCTTTCGCTTAAGGAGAAGGTAAGATACCTCCCGGGCCTCAGAACCTATATTGGTTTCAGACAGGGCTCTGTTGAGTTTGTAAGGGACGACAGACTCTCAGGAGAGCCAAAAATGACAATCAGGAAACTCATCATCCTCGCTTCAGATGCCATCTATTCGTTCTCACGATTCCCGATACGTTTCTGTCTCATCATCGGTACCATCGGTGCTCTGGTCTTTCTGGCCGCCGGAATCTATGTCCTTGTTGCCAAGTTCACAGGTATGGCTGTCCCCGGCTGGTCTTCCGTACTCCTGAGTATTTATTTTCTTGGATCTGTTCAGCTTGTTTTTCTCGGAGTACTGGGAGAATATATCTACAGAGGCTACAAGGAAACCCAGAACAGGCCGGTTTATTTTGTCAGGAAATATTATGATGGCACCAGTTCACTGTAATGGATGAGAAACGGCTAAAACTCATATTCAGGGCTTCATCCCTGCTGCTCCTGGTCCTTATGATGCTTGCAGCACGAGAGGCAGGTATAAACTGCGATGAGGTACTGCACTACGACCACAGCGTTGATGTTTATAATTATTACGCGACCGGGGGCCGCGATACTGCCGCCCTTAATACTCCGGTAACCCATCTTCAATACTACGGACAGTCGTATGATAACATCACTACCTTTCTGATTAAACTTGCAGGTATCGACGATGTTTATGGCTTCAGACATATAATGAGCACCCTGGCCGGATGGCTCACCATAGTGATTACATCTCTTTTTGCTGTCTGGCTGGGAGGCTACAGGGCCGGATTACTTACTCTTTTCCTGTTTGCAGTATCTCCGACCTTTCTCGGACATTCACAGAACAACCTTAAGGATGTCCCCTTTGCCCTCGCATACATATCAGGTATCTTCTTTACCCTCAAGGTGATGCATTCGGGTAAGAAATTTCCTGTAAAGGAGTCAATTCTTCTTATGCTGAGTATAGCATTCTGTATCAGTATAAGAGCGGGCGGACTGTTACTTGTATGTTACCTGTATTTTTTCCTTTTTATATACTTTTTTGATAAACTGATCAGGGAAGGAAGAATTGATTTCCGGAGCCTTATAGGAAGGGGAGTACTTTTAACCCTTATATCTCTTGCCGGGATTTTCATGAGCATAATTCTCTGGCCTTATGCCCTCAGGGATCCGCTGAGGAACATTATCGGATCATACAGGGTTATGGCTCATTTCCCCGACACCTTCAGGCAGATCTTTGAAGGAAAAGTAATGTGGTCAGATGATATGCCGTGGTATTACCTGCTTAAATCGATGGGCATAACTATTCCGCTTGTGGTAACTGCAGGCCTTTTCATTTTTTTTGCATTTTCACGGAAATGGTTTCGGGGCAATGATATGCTGAAATATGTCTTCCTGGTATTTACAGTGGTTTTTCCCCTGGTTTTTGTCGTTTTTGAAGACTCCAACCTCTATAGTTCTTGGAGGCAATTTCTTTTCGTCTATCCCGGCGTTGTACTGCTCTCATCACTCGGATTCCATGCACTGATGCAATATATCCGGAAAAATTACCTTAATCTGATCCTCGTCACCCTTCTTGTTATTGCAGCCATCCATCCTGTTAAATTCATGATCCTCAATACTCCTTATTCATATATTTATTATAATCAACTGGTAGGGGGACTTAAAGGGGCATATGGCAATTACGAGACCGATTATTATTATGTAAGTCAGACAGAAGCATCTGAATGGCTCATTAACTATCTTAAGGATAAATCCAGTGGACAGGAGCTTAAGGTCAAGGCGACTTTTTCAGTAAAATGGTTATTCAGAGATCATCCCGAAATTGAAACCTCATATTTCAGGTTTGTTGACCGGAGCCAGTACGACTGGGATTACGCAATAGCCGTTAACCGGTATATTCATCCCTACCAGCTTAAAAACAATATCTGGCCTCCCGATAATGCAATTCATCTTGTTTACGCCGATGGTATTCCTGTTTGCGCGGTCCTTGAGCGCAGGTCAAAAGATGATTATTATGGTTTCTTATCGTTAAAAAATTATAAAAATGAAGAAGCTATAGCTTATTTTCAGGATGTTTTGAGGATAAATTATACAGATGAATTGATTTTTTATAATTTTGCTGCGGCTTTGTTTAATAACGGGCAGTATGAAAAGGCTGATTCGGTATTAAGAAAAGGTCTGGAGATTAATCCTGATTGTGAACCGATTATTATGTACCTTGGTAATATCGCAAGGGACAGGGGAAATACGGAAGAAGCCACCGGATACTATCGGAAACTGATCCTGATTAACCGGAAAAATTTTGAAGCCTATGTTGAACTTGCAAAGTTGATTTCGTCGCATGATGTTAATGAAGCGAGGGATATTCTGAGAGATTGTCTTACTTTAAATCCCCGTTATAAACCTGCGATAACGACTTTGGCAGATACATACAGGGAAACAGATCCGGATATTGCGGAGAAATATGATAGACTTGTAAAAACTATTGAATAACTAAAAACAGATTTTAAAATGAAAAAAGCAATTTTAACCTTCTCAATGATCGCCATGTTCCTGGCTGGCAGCATCAATCTTGCAACTGCTCAGCAGAGTCAGTCCGGGACCGACACTGTGAATATCGATACTCAGGCAAAACCGACTTTCTACTATGCAACTGAGGAAGAAAATGCCGCTAAAGAAAGTAAATCAGGTAATTCTGGTACTATCATTGCTATCGTAGCCGGAGTCGTTGTTATCGGTGCAGCAGGTTATTTCCTTCTCAAGAAAAAGAAATAGTCATTGCTGACTGCAGGAATTATTCCCGTGACTTCCCCATTGACAGTAAATTCTGATCATGAGGGAAGTCAGGGGTTTTTTTATTTTATGGCGTTCCTGAACCCTCATTTCCTGTCAGCCCTTTTTATACCTTTATGTTTTGAAAATATTCCGGTTCTTAAATAAGCAAGTCTATGAATTCACTATCCGATTCCCTGCTCAATCGTTCAACGATAAGGAAATATAAATCCGACCCGGTCGAGGAAGAACTTCTGAATGATCTGCTGAGAGCTTCCGTAAGAACCTCCACTACTGGCAATATGCAGGTTTACAGTATTATAGTTACTACAGATGAAAAGATAAAAAATGAGCTGCTGCCGTCACATTTCAATCAGAAAATGATTACTGAAGCTCCTGTGGTCCTTACCTTCTGTGCCGACTTCAACCGTTTCAACAAATGGTGCAGGTTAAGGAACGCGGAACCCGGATATGACAACTTCCTTTCATTCTTTACTGCAGCCATCGACGCTCTTCTTGCAGCCCAGACTCTCTGCATTGCTGCCGAATCAAAAGGACTTGGAATCTGTTATCTCGGCACCACAACCTATATGGCTCATAAAATTATCGAAACCCTTAAAATGCCACTTGGGGTGGTTCCGGTTACAACCGTTACCCTCGGATGGCCCGCTGAAAAGCCTGAACAGGTTGACAGGCTGCCTCTGGAGGCTGTCGTTCACAAACAACACTACCACGACTACAATAGCCAGATGATTGATGAACTGTACATGGAAAAGGAGGACAGGATTGATTCCAGGCAGTTTGTCAGGGAAAACAATAAAAACACCCTTGCCCAGGTATTTACCGATGTCAGGTACAAAAAAGCAGACAATACCTACTTTTCCAGGGTGTTATTACAAGTACTTAAAGATCAGGGTTTTATGAATAACTACTGATTACAGGGACTTCAGCACCCTGTTACCTGCCGGCTTTCTTAAAATCAATATTCAGTTCATGGGCAATTGCCTCAAGGTCGTTCTCTATGGCGGGTATCACAACGATCCCTTCCTTCATTAGTCTTTCTTCGGCCTCCCTCTCGGGATCTCCCGGAATTAGCACTTTATCCTGACCCTCAGAAGGTTTCGCAGAGCGGAAAGTCTCTATCCATTCATCCATCTTTCTTTTGAAATCCTCTGCTGTCTGAAAGGCATCAATTCTCATGGCGCCGAAGAAATGGCCGGTTCCTTCTCCTGTCTTCTTTTCGAGAACAGGAAGGTATGCTACGCTTGGTGGTACAAAAGGTCCGAAGTTGGCTCCGCTGAGAAGGGCTGAAAATATATCAACGACGGCGGAAAGGCAGTAGCCTTTATGGCTGCCATGGATCCTATCGCCGCCAAGGGTAAGCATTGATCCTCCTTCCTTAAGTATTCCGGGATCATCGGAAGGATGGCCCGACCTGTCCTGAACATAACCCAGTGGAACCTTCTCACCTTTTTTCTCCGATACGGCAAGCTTTCCCCTTGCGATAGGGGTGGTGGCAAAATCGGCTACAAAGGGAGGCTGGTTCATCGCAGGAATAGCCACAGCAACCGGATTTGTTCCCATCATCCTGCTTATGGAAAATGTCGGAGCAACAAGCGGATTGGCATTCGTGAGACATATTCCTATCATATCATGCTTCAGGGCCTTCATGGCATAATAGCCAGCTATGCCAAAGTGGTTTGAATTTTTTGTTGCCACCCATCCGGTCCCTGAATTATGTGCTTTCTCAATGGCAATCTCCATCGATCTGCCTGCGGCTACCATACCCACTGCATTGTCTCCGTCGACAACAGCGGTACTGGGACTTTCGTGAACTATCCTTACTGATGGTGTGACATTAATACGCCCGGCTTTCCACAGCTGAAAATAATCCTTAATCCTTATCATCCCGTGCGAGGAATGTCCTCTTAGTTCAGCCGCGAGGAAGACATCTGCAATAACTCCCGAATCACTTTCGCTGCACCCCATCCTCTGGAACACTTCGCGGGTGAACCTCAGTAAATAATCATAACTGTACATATAACGGCTTTCGGTTTATTTCTATTCACTTTTTCTTATGTTGTGATTTACGCCGGCCTGTGCAGTCGGTGTCACAACAAGATCATTTATGCAGACATGGGCAGGCAGCGTAGTGCAGTAATATATTACTTCGGCTATATCATCTCCTGTCAGGGCCTTGATCCCCTTGTAAACCGATTTTGCCTTTTCCTTGTTCCCCTTGAACCTGACAAGTGAGAATTCAGTCTCGGCCATCCCCGGAGCAATGTTTGTAACCTTTATGTTATGCCTGAGAAGATCGATCCGCATCGATCTGGAAAGAGCATCCACAGCATGTTTTGAGGCACAGTACACGTTCCCGTATTCGTATACTTCCTTGCCCGCAATCGATGACAAATTGAATATGTGTCCCGATCCCCTTGCCGTCATCAGGGGCACAACAGCCCTTGTGACATAAAGTAAACCCTTTACATTGGTATCTATCATACGGTCCCAGTCGTCGATATTGCCTTCATCAATATGATCCATCCCCACAGCAAGTCCGGCGTTATTTACCAGAATATCAATATTTTTCCATTCCCGGGGCAGGGAGTTGACAACATCTTCAACTTCGAAGCGTTTCCTTACATCGAAGTTAAGGGAAAGAACCCTTGTCCCTGAAATGGCAGACAGTTCCTGTTCCACCTCATCAAGACGTTCCTTCCTTCTTCCAGTAATAATAACATCGTATCCGTTCCTGGCAAACCTGACCGCAATAGCCCTGCCGAATCCTGCAGTAGCTCCGGTAACCATTATTATCCTGTTCATGGGTGTGTCGCATTTTTTGTTTATGTAAAAATATGAATAATTTCTTTGCAGGAAAAGCCTCCGGTCATTTACCCTGATCTGTTTTACAGTAAGCGAAAAATATCCACGACCGTGCAATTCTCATCAGAAACAGCTGAAAAATTGCTTTATATTTGCCAATTATCATTTCAATGAGAGAGACAGAAGGTAATAAAATAGACATGTACTCACCTGAGGTGGGGCCAATGTTTGACTCAATCGCAGGAAGTTATGATTTTCTCAATCATTTTCTATCCTTCGGGATCGACCGGCTTTGGAGAAGAAGGGCCATTAAAACTATGAGAGGCAGATACTCTGATCCCCTTATTCTCGATGTGGCCACCGGAACCGCAGACCTTGCCCTGTCTGCATTGAGACTTATGCCCCGGAAGATAACCGGAATAGATATCTCGGAGAAAATGCTTGCCATTGGCCGGAAGAAAGCCGAAGACAAAGGAGTCTCGTCTGTTATTGAACTTTTTAGATGTGAGTCTGAAAAGATAACCCTTGATGATGGTATTTTTGATATAGCTATGGTGGCTTTCGGGGTCAGGAACTTCAGGGATCCCCTCAGGGGCCTGAAAGAAATGAACAGGGTCCTGAAACCAGGTGGCTCAGTTTTAATACTTGAATTCTCAAAGCCTTCATGGTTTCCTTTCAAACAGTTGTACTATCTGTACTTCCTCCATGTGCTGCCCTTTATTGGCAGGTTTTTTTCAGGCAGTGATAATGCGTACAGGTATCTTCCGGAATCGGTACTCGGATTTCCTGACAATGAGAAATTTATTAAAATACTTTCAGCAGCAGGTTTCGGACAGGTGAGCCAGATAAGACTGACCGGAGGGATAGCAAGTATTTATACCGGTATTAAGCCTGGTGCGCAATAATCACGGGGTATTGAAGTTTATTATCTGACACACAGGACTGACAAAGACAAGTGGCTTGAACAGAAGGCTGATCCATATAACGACTGTAGTATTGTTACTTCTTCCGGGAATTCTGTACGGACAGAAACAGAAACCAAAAAATGAATCGTGGTACGACGACAAACCTTTTCATTTCGGATTCAGCCTGGGAATGAATACTATGGATTTCGATATCGCACGTTCAGAAACCAGCTTTAAGGCCGACTCGCTGTATCCTGAAGTCAGTCTGCTTAATCCCGGAATCAACATTCAGATTATAACCAATTACAGGCCTGGCCGGTATTTTGATATCAGGTTTCTGCCTGGGGTTTCGTTCGGACTGAGGAATATAGTGTACTATAAGAACAATGAAGCTGTAAACAGGCAGCAGAGGCTCGAGTCATCGTATCTTGAATTTCCGGTGCTTCTGAAATACAAAGGCGACCGTCTGAATAATGTCAGGCCCTATATTGTCGGAGGACTGAATTACCGCTACGACCTTGCCGGTAAAAAGGAGTTTGATGACGAAAAACCGGTGTACCTCCGACTTAAACGTTCGGATCTGTATTATGAGGTGGGTGCCGGTCTTGATTTTTACCTGACCTATTTCAAGCTTTCCGTTGAGCTTAAGATGTCGCGCGGACTACGTGATGTTCTGGTCCATGAACCTGCATCAGGATATGCCCAGTATATGAATGCCATCGATAAGTTGAGATCACAGATCTGGATAGTGGCGTTCCATTTTGAATAGTACAAATGGCAAGGGAGATTCAGATAAGTGTTGATCCGGCAACTGCTGCCGATATGGATGCCGTCGGGAAAAAGGCGGCGCTTCAGGCTGGTATTGATTACAGGCAGCTGAGTTCCGTGAAAATAGTACGACGATCGGTTGATGCCAGAAAGAAGAATATAAAAGTTAACCTTACAGTAATTCTTTATACCGCAAGTGACGGACCACCTGCTGTCATTGAACCCTTCAGATCACAGGATGTTTCGGGATGCAGGGAAGTCATTATTGCAGGCGGCGGACCTGCAGGATTGTTTGCGGCACTAAGGCTTATCGAGCTTGGCCTCAGACCCGTGATTATTGAAAGGGGGAGGGATGTGTCGTCCCGGAAAAGGGATATAGCAAGGATAAGCAGGGAACATATAGTGGATCCCGATAGCAACTATTGCTTCGGAGAAGGAGGTGCAGGTACTTTTTCTGACGGGAAATTGTTTACCCGTTCAAAGAAGAGGGGAGATAACACAAGGGTGCTTGAACTGTTGCATCTTCACGGGGCCGATGAAAAGATACTCTATGAGGCTCACCCGCATCTCGGAACCGATAAACTGCCGGCCATAATTTCCAGGATCAGGAAAAGCATTACAGACTCAGGAGGTGTCGTGATGTTTGAAAAAAGGATAAGCGGCTTACTGGTTGAAGACGGCAGGATTAAAGGTGTTGTGACAGCCGGGAATGAGATCTTCAGATCACCTTATCTTATTCTGGCCACCGGTCATTCTGCAAGAGATATATACTCGCTTTGCGGTTCAGCCGGAATAACACTTCAGATGAAGGCCTTTGCGGCCGGTGTAAGGGTGGAACATCCCCAGGATCTTATCGACTCAATACAGTACCATGGCAACAGGAGAGGCGATTATCTGCCAGCCGCATCATACAGCCTCGTAAAGCAGGTTGACGGCAGGGGAGTATATTCTTTCTGCATGTGCCCGGGAGGCTTCGTGGTCCCCGCCGCCACCTCACAGGAAGAGGTGGTTGTGAACGGGATGTCACCTTCGGGCCGCAACTCCCCGTATGCAAACTCCGGCATAGTGGTAGAGATACGCCCCGAAGACTTAATGAGCTATTTCAACTATGGTGAACTCGCAGGAACCGCCTTCCAGAGAGATATGGAAAGAGATGCCTGGATTAACGGTGGAAAGACGCAAAGGGCACCTGCACAAAGGCTTACTGATTTCGTGAACGGAGCGTTTTCTCAATCGCTTCCTTCATCCTCCTACTTCCCGGGAATAACCCCATCGGCTCTGCATACATGGTTGCCTGAAGGCATAAGTACACGGCTCAGGAAAGGATTTCTCGAATTCGGATCTGTTATGAAAGGATTTCTTACCGAGGAAGCTGTTGTACTGGCTGTTGAGTCACGCACCTCTTCTCCGGTCAGGATACCCAGGGATCCATTGACACTTGAACATATTACCGTTTCGGGATTATATCCCTGCGGGGAAGGATCAGGCTATTCGGGAGGAATAGTCTCATCGGCTGTTGATGGAATGAAAGCAGCCGAAAGCATTGCGGCCGGTATAAGACCCTGATGATGCTCAGGACTTTCTCCGCCTTGCAAATTCTGAGAAAATCACAGACGCTGCCATGCCGATATTCAGTGAATCAATCCCGTAAAGAGCATCAGAATATCTGGGTATCATTATTTTGTCAGTAACATATCCGGCAAGATTGCCCGAAATGCCCTTCGACTCATTACCCATCAGAATAACACCAGGCTCGGTCAATACCGAACCATAAACTGATTCACCTTCAAGCATGGTGCCATAGATCCTGGCTCCCCTCGACACAGCCGTTTCCATGATTTTGTCAAGCCCGGCATAGAAGACCCTCACGTGCAGAATGGCTCCCATGCTGGCCTGGATTACCTTGGGATTGTAAACATCAACACTGTCGGGAGAACAGTAAATGTTTCTGATACCGAACCATGCAGCAGCTCTTATTATTGTTCCAAAATTACCCGGATCCTGAACACACTCAAGGGCAATACTCAGATCCCTGCCGATCAGAGCCGGGTCAGGTGAATCATCATTCATGTTTACAAGAGCAAGGGCATTGTGCGGGGCTTTAAGTGTGCTAACCAGTTTCAGCTCCTCATAGCTCACAATGATGCTTTCTTCTATTCCCGTCTTAAGGTCAGACGGGATAGAACTGAAGAATTCGGGTTTTGAAATCAATAACTTAAGAGTGACTCCCGACAGGAGAAATTCCCTTATGATCTTGTCTCCCTCGATCAGGTAAAGCCTTTCCTCTTCCCTTACCTTCTTTTTCTGAAGGGAGGTGAGGTATTTTATCATGTTTTTACTCAGCATTACATTGCAAAAGTTACGGAACCGATCAATTATTATTATTGATATATTTGCTGAACCATCCGGATGCAAAATTTGAAAAAAAAAAGCTTAAATAAAAACCGACATCTTTACTGGCCGATAGTTGCGTCCCTTTCCTTTTTACTTTTTGCAGCTTCCTGTAATCCCACCAGGTATGTCCCGGAGGGTGAATATCTGCTAAATAACAACAATGTTATCGTAAAAAAAGAGGAAGGTATCAAAAAAAGTGATCTTATTCCTTATATACGGCAAAAACCCAACAAAAGGATCTTTGGTGCAAGGTTTCATCTCGGTCTCTATAACCTGTCGAACATCAATAAAAAGGGATGGCCCCATTCATGGCTGAGGAACATCGGGGAAGAACCTGTGATTTATGATTCGCTAGCCACGCAACAAAGCCGCGAGCAGATAAAATCATATATAGGAACGAAAGGTTATTTCGACAGCAGGGTCACCGACTCTGTGCATATTGAAAAAAGGAAATCGGATGTCTATTATAAGGTTGATCTCAGATCGCCCTATACCATAAGGAGGCTGACCTTTGAGATCGAGGATACCACAATAAGAAAACTGTTCTATTTTGACTCGGTTAATTGCCTGATCGAGAGAGGGAAACCGTATGATGTCGATATACTGCAGGCCGAACGGACAAGACTTGAAAGATCTGTCAAGGACAGGGGATTCTACGGCTTTTCAGGCGATCATATTTTTTTCGATATCGACAGTACCATTGGGAACAGGCAGATGGACGTCTGTTACAGAATCAGAAACCTTCTTGTCTATGATCAGTTCAACAGGCCAAGACAGGTCCATCATTCGGTTTATTCGATCCGTAATGTTTACATTTATCCTGATTTTATTCCGGGTGAGGTTATCCGCAGTGGTGAAACCTACTCCAGGAAGCTGGATACGATATTATACAAAGGTTTTTATTTCATCACAGCTGATCCGAAACCCGACCTGAAATATGATGTGATCATCCAATCATTGTATATCAGACCCGGAGCTCCATATAACATAACAAATACAGAACAATCGCAGTCACATCTTCTCGGCCTCAAGACTTACAGGCTGGTGAATATTTACTACTCGGCCCTGGAGGAAGCCAACGGAGGTGAACAGGTTCTGCAGCTCGACTGTCATATTCAGCTAACTCTTCTCAGCCAGCAATCATTCAGGGTTGATCTTGAGGGCACTAACTCCGCAGGCAACTTCGGGGGAGGGCTTAATCTTACTTACCAGCACAAGAACCTGCTCAGAGGAGCCGAACAGTTCAGCATGAAACTTAAGGGTGCATATGAAGCCCTGCCTCAGAACAAGGCAAAGCTCACCAGTTCGCAGGAATACAGTATTGAAACCAGTCTGAGGCTTCCCAAGTTCCTTCTGCCCTTTCTGCGCAAGGAGGAGTTCATAAGAAACTACAATCCCACCACATCACTGCTTGCTGCATATAACTACATGGATATGCCATTGTACAGGAGGACCGTTGCAAACATCACCTTCGGTTATAACTGGAACGCGGGTAATTATAAAACACATATTGTCAACCCTGTGCAGATGAACCTTGTTAAGCTTCTTTATATCGATTCGGCTTTTCTTAAAAAATACGAATCTTCATATCTGGCATACAGGGATGTTATGATTTTGGGGGCCGGCTATTCGTATATTTATAATAACCAGGCGATAAAAAAATCCAAAGATTACTGGTTCATAAGGATCAATGCCGAGCTGGCCGGAAACATGCTGGCTGCAGTCAGTAGTCTTTCAGGCGCCCAGAAGATTGACGGCAGCTACCATGCCTTCCGCCAGCCTTTTGCCCAGTACCTGAGAGGGGATATAGATGTGAGGTACAACTATTTTATTAATAACCTCAGCTCAATAGTATACCGTGGCTTTGCCGGTGCCGGTATTCCTTACGGAAATTCCCGGGCAATTCCCTTTGAAAAGCAGTATTTCGGAGGAGGCGCAAACGGACTGAGGGCATGGCAGGTAAGGTCGCTTGGCCCCGGGTCGTTTATTTCAAATGATTCGGCCTATTTCAACCAGACCGCAGACATTAAGCTGGAATTCAATACTGAATACAGGTTCAAACTTTT
This sequence comes from uncultured Rikenellaceae bacterium, assembly GCA_964494045.1. Lineage (GTDB taxonomy): Bacteria > Bacteroidota > Bacteroidia > Bacteroidales > VadinHA17 > LD21. Next base: position 3,326 of record CAZBQM010000051.1, on the reverse strand, counting down.
CTGGCTGCTTGAAGGGGCACTCTTTCTGGACGCCGGTAATATATGGACCTTCAACAGGGATGCAGACAGACCTGGTTCGCAGTTCAGCCTTAAAGGCGTTTACAGGGATCTGGCCGTGGGGACAGGTGCAGGATTCAGGTTTGATTTCAGTTTTTTCCTGGCGAGGCTTGATCTTGGGATGAAGCTCCGCGATCCGGTTATCTCCGAAGGTTCGAAATGGATCTTTATGAACAGGCCTTATAACTTCAGGAACGACTTCACCTTTGTCTTTGCAATTGGATATCCCTTCTGATTTTTTACAAGAATACATCCGCCTTATATCGTTTATTCCCTGCTGTTTCATATCTTGCATGGTGTCTTGCTGTATTTAAACTATGAACCAGGCCCTAAAGTCATTCAGAAACTGGTTTGGATATACCCGGAAGGAAAGAAGAGCATCCGTCATTCTTCTTATCATAATATTTCTTGTCTTTCTGATCAGGTATACGGTACCTGGGCAGAAAGTGAGCATTGAGGAGATAGCGGAAGCTGACGGGCCCCCGGAAGTTCCCGGAAATGGTGGCTCAGAGTCGATATCCCTGACAGTAAAGAAGGTATATCCGTCGCGGGAATTCAGGAAGCAGATACCTGTACTTGATCTCAACAGATGCGATTCTTCGGATCTTGAACAGCTGCCCGGTATTGGTCCCGTTTTGGCTTCACGGATAGTAAGATACAGAAACCTGCTGGGAGGGTTTGCCAGTCCGCTTCAGCTCAGGGAGGTTTACGGACTGCCTGAAGAGACTTTCACTGCAATATCAGGGTTTCTCCGTGCCGATCCTGCAGATGTGAAAAAGATAAGTATCAATAAAGCCGGATTCAGGGAACTTATACGTCTTCCTTATTTTGACAGGTCGGTTGTTAACGGGATTCTTAAGTACAGGGAGCTGTCAGGTACGGTAAAAGGTCTGGAAGAACTTGTTGATAACAGGATTATTACCGGTGAAAAGGCTTTGAAGGCAGAACCCTATCTCGATTTTAGTCCCTGATGATCAGGAAGAAAGACCCATGCCCTTTTTAAGTTGAACCTGCGATGATTGTTAAGCTAGTATGAAGAAAGAAATCGCTGGGAGATAAACATGGTCGTAAGAAGTCAGGGCATGGGTCACCGGACAGAGTCCTTGTATCAGATTAAAAAAACTATGTATATTTTCCTTTCATTATACCGTTGTTGCAAAATATTCAGCCTGTCTGTACGGATTTCTCAGCGAAAGTATTTAAAGAAGTCATCTTCATCGCGGGTGAATTGACGGAATGCAGATCCGGACCAACGGATGACATTAAGTGACTGTTATAAAAACAGGAAAGAGAACCTTCCCGGACCAGGGCCAGGCATTGCCGGGAGGGGAGAATTAAGGTAAGGATAAAGAGACAGATATATTTCCGTTTTGATTTTGTTAAGTCGTTATTTTTTTCTATATTTAGCAGTAAAGGAGAAAGTAAAAAAAGAACCCGATCAGATTATCTGATAAACAAAAACCAATTATATGGAAAAATTATCCGGGTAAAAGATTTGTATAAATTAATTCTATGTCTAACTTTGCGCCTTGTTTAAAACTGAAAAAAAGAATATGATAATTGTACCATTAAAAGAAGGCGAAAACATTGAAAGGGCTTTAAAAAAGTTCAAGAGAAAGTTTGAGAAAACCGGAGTGATACGTGAATTACGTTCACGGCAGGCTTATGTAAAGCCTTCGGTTCGCAAAAGGGAAAAGATCAAGAAGGCTGTATACGTCCAGAAGATGCAGGAGAAGGAAGAGTAGACTTCCGTTGCTTCTTTTTTGTTTTAAACATAACAGTAAGCGGGTTCCTTCATGAATGAAAAGGAATCGTTTTTACAATATCTGCAAATCGAAAAGCGATATTCGTCTCATACTGTAAGGTCATATTCTGATGACCTCAAGCAGTTTTTTCTGTTTTTATCAGAAAATGGTATATCTGATGAACCGGGAGAGGTTTCGTCAGGCGATATCCGTTCGTGGGTAATCAGCATGATGGAAGGGGGGTATTCTTCCGTTTCCGTTCACAGGAAGATTTCGTGTCTGCGGGTGTTTTACCGTTATCTTGGAAGGGAGGGAAAGCTAAAGGCCGATCCTCTTGAAAAGGTGATGCTTCCAAAGCTGAAGAAGAGGCTGCCGGTATTCGTCGAAGAAAATGCTATGAGGGTTTTACTCGACGGTATGGATTTCGGCAATGACTTTGATGCTGTGAGGGACAGGACAATAATAGAGATGCTTTATGTGACCGGTATGAGAAGGTCGGAACTGATTGGTCTCCGCGACAGTGACATCGACCGCGGAAGCTCTGCAGTTAAGGTTACGGGAAAGCGTAACAAGCAGAGAATCATTCCGCTGCTCGATGGTTTTGTTAAGGATCTTGATGATTATATTGCTTTGCGGAACAGTTTTTTCGGAAGGGAATCGTGGGACCATCTTTTTATTACTTCCAGGGGCAACAAATTATATGATAAGTATGTTTATAATTTAACAAGGAGGTATTTGTCGATGGTAACCACGGCTGACAGGAAGAGTCCGCATGTTCTGAGGCATACTTTTGCGACGCACATGTTAAACAGGGGTGCCGATCTGGGTTCAATAAAGGAACTTCTGGGTCACGCCAGTCTCTCTGCCACCCAGGTCTATACACACAACACCTTTGAAAAACTCAAAGAAATATATAAAAAGGCTCATCCGAGGGCTTAAATATTAATTAAAAGACAAGGAGGGACTACTATGAACGTTCAGATTCATTCAGTGCGGTTTGATGCCGACAAAAAGCTAATTGACTTTGTACAGCAGAAGCTGGAAAAACTGACGCAGTTTGGGGAGGGTATAGTAAATGTTGAAGTATACCTGCGCCTTGACAAAGACGAGGACAGAGAGAACAAGATTAGCGAAATCAAGCTGGACATGCCGGGAGGACCTTTATTTTCCAGAAAGCAGAGCAAGACTTTTGAGGAAGCCACAGATCAGGCTATTGATGCTCTTAAGAAACAGATTACCAAATACAAGCAGAAGAAGAGAGGGGTATAGCCCTGTTTGTGACAAAAATATTTTGCTTTATTTTGAAAAATGAATATAAAATTCATACATTTGCAGACCGATTTTTGAGGGTATTTTTATGCCTGTCGGGAGCGTTCTTTAAATTGCCGATGTAGCTCAGTTGGCCAGAGCAGCTGATTTGTAATCCGCAGGTCGGGGGTTCGAATCCCTTCATCGGCTCTTGAAAGAGGTATAAATGTATGTCTTAAGAGATATATTCAATTTATTATGGGGAGATACCAAAGC
>CAZBQM010000050.1:0-18852 GCA_964494045.1 uncultured Rikenellaceae bacterium | reverse complement strand
TGGCACAGAATGAATCAGAAATCAGATACCTGACACCCCCGACTGTTGAAGTCAAAAAGAAAAAATACTGCAGGTTTAAAAAGAACAGGATCAGGTATATCGACTACAAGGATCCTGAGTTCCTTAAGAAGTTCCTGAATGACCAGGGGAAAATCCTTCCCAGAAGAATCACCGGTACTTCACTTAAATATCAGAGGAAAGTGGCAAAGGCCGTCAAGAGAGCACGGCATATAGCTCTTCTTCCTTATGTAACTGACCTTTTAAAATAATCAGGGAGGATTTTATAATGGATATTATATTAATACAGGATGTCAGTAAGCTTGGACAGAAAGATGACATTGTTCAGGTTAAGGACGGTTATGCAAGGAACTATCTCATCCCTAAAGGATATGCAATTGCAGCTTCAGCCCCGGCCAGAAAGATGCATGCAGAGAACCTTAGGCAGCGTGCCCACAAGGAAGAAAAGATCAAGGCAGAAGCCCGTGAACTTGCTGCAAAACTTGCTGATGTGAAAGTGGTTGTCGGAGCCAAGACAAGTTCCTCAGGAAAGATCTTTGGTTCAGTCAATACTATCCAGATCGCTGAGTCGCTCAAGGAAAAAGGCTTTGACATTGACCGCAGAAGCATCACGCTTCCCGAAGATCAGATCAAGGAAGTTGGCAGCTATAAGGCTGTTATCAAACTTCACAGGGAAGTTAAGGTGGAAGTTAATTTTGAGATTATCGCAGAATAATCTCTGTTTTCAGATACAGGGAGGCTGTTCCGTCGGGACAGCCTCTTTTTTTATCCCCTTCTGTCCGGCCGCAGTTGTTATTTTATTGCAATGGCATCTATCTCCACCAGTACCCCAAGTGGAAGCTCTTTAACCGCAAAAGCAGCCCTGGCTGGCTGGTCGGTCCGGTAGTACTCTGCATATACGGCATTCATGGCTTTGAAATCCTTCATATCGCTCAGATAGCATGTCGACCTTACAACATCACCAAAACCATATCCTGCCTCTGCCAGGATAGCTTCAATGTTTCTGAAGACCTGTTTTGTCTGTTCAGTGATATCTTCTCCTTTTATCTTTCCCGATAATGGATCAACAGGGATCTGTCCCGAGACATAGAGGGTATTGTTAATCTCGACTGCCTGGCTGTATGGCCCTACCGCTGCAGGCGCCTTATCCGTTCTGATGATTCTTTTCATTTCCTTTTATTTTGTAAGTTTATGGCTTCTTTTGTACAAACGTGTCACTGCTTTGTGCAAACCCTCAAACACCTGGATATCGTGAGACATGAATAAGGGCATCAGTAATTGTCGTGGTAGTCTTTCCTTCTTTCATACTTTAGGTCTGAGAGGACCGCAGCCTTGACCCTTATAGTAAAATTCCACATCTGCATTGTACCGTTGGGTATCCAGTTAAAGCTCATATCCCAGCAATGCAGATCACGCGAAACACCTATCTGGGTCATGGTTATCTCCTTCATCCTGAAGTCATAACCACTCGTATAGGTAATATTCGTCTTTTTTGTAAGTGAGAGGTTGCCGTTGACAGAAAGTGTCTGGTTAAGCTGCGACCTGTTGAAGCCTTTCGAATAGTTGAGGTTATATCTGACATACATCGTCCATGGCACGTCGAAAACGGCATAACCGAAGGGATCCGTCAATAACTGACCCGGCGTTCCGGCAAATCCACTCTGTGCCATCGAAGCCCTTTGGGCCTGCGACATGGTAGGTTCATACACCTGTTGTTCCTGTGAATCTGTTGAAGCCGGGCTATCCTTACGGAATAACTTGCCGGCATCGAAATCAAGACTCATTGAGAAACTCGTAAGTCGCAGCAGCCTCTTGTCAACCGAATACTGGAACCGGCCGGTTGACCTTCCTGTATTGTCGAGGGCATATAAGGAGAAAGAGCTGTTTGCCGAGACATTGAAGTTTTCAAGAAGAGTGGTCCTCATGGTCAGCGATATGGGAGCCCATCGCATGGAATCGGCAAAAATATTATACGATGTGTTAATCCCAAGATTATCAATCACTTTCACCTTAGTTGATTTCCCGGTTGTATCATTCTTCTGAAAAACTTTGGCTTCGATGATGTTAACAAGGCTGAAGCTTACATTGCCTGATCGTTTCGACAGGGAAGGTGTTCCGAAGATACCTCCTTCAAACACCGAATACTCGCTTCTGTTACCCAGGGTATCCCTTTGAACTGTTTTATAAAGGTCGGAACTGAGGCCGCTTAATGCAGGTATGAAACTGAAGCCGACCGAGGGACGCATGACATGACGTACTGCCTCGACCCTTGAATTGGGATTGGTAAAGGTATAGGTACCGTATAGCTGTGGATTAAAACTTGCGCTTACAGAAGGCTTGAAAGACTGCCCGTAGAAAAATCCGTTAATGGTATCGTTAATAACAGAGGGCCGGTTCTCGAAGGTCTCGGGATCAACATAATCCGGATGCCAGGATTTTTCAATCTTTTTTGTATAAAGGACCCCGGTATAGGACACCTGCGGGGATATTGAGAAATTTCTGAAAGGCCTGAGCTGAAGACTCAAAGGAGCTTCATGTTTGAATCCGCTCCTCATATTGTTCCATACTTTATTGGTAAACATCAGTGAGTCATAAGTATTAATCTGATTGTCAACAGAAGCGGTATACTGGAACTGCAGTTCCTGGTACCATTTCGACGGTCCCGGGTTCTTTTTGCTCTTGAGAGGATAGATTCTTGAGGTATTGAAATTGACTTTGGGAAGGTTCAGACTTATTGTTTTATTTCTGACATTCTGGCTATGGTTCATGCTTGCCGAGAGGTTAAAAGGCGTCCCCTCCCATGTTTTTGAGTAGCTTACGCTCGATTGCCTCTGGGTGGTCACATGTTCCGAAACGTTATAGCTGTTGGTCTTGTCATACCCGCTCGAACTCATGTTGACACTGGCCGAGAACCTCGATCCCGGCCGGGCTTTGGCATCCTGAATATAGCTCCAGCCTATCTTGTAATTCGACTCCTTGCTGTAGTCGGGTAATCCATTGTGGCCCATTATATTGTTGGCATAGCTGAATGAGAGATTACCGCTGTACTTATATAGCCTGTTGTAGTTGGTGGTGGCGGTTGCCATCCATGTACCATTGGTATAAATACTTCCCCTCAGTGCCAGATCGAAGTAATCGTTGATGGCAAAATAATAGCCCCCGTCGGACAGGTTGTAACCCCTTTCCCTCTCCTGACCTATCCTGGGGATAAGGATTCCGGATGCAGCACTTTTTGTCTGGATGGGGAAAAAACCAAAGGGAATGGCAACTGGCAGCGGGATGCCCTCCAGAACAAGGTTGCCCGGACCGGAGATTATCTTTTTCCCGGGGTAGACCCTGGCCTTCGGAAGGCTTATATAGAAATGAGGAGTCTCTGCATCGCATGTCGAATATGTGCTTCTGGCAATGTTGCTTGTCCCGTCCTCAAGCAGTTTTGTGACCTGGCTTCTCAGGTATCCTTCCTCCTGTTTGGTCAGTATGTTGAGGGCAATAGCTTTTTTGGTCCTGAAGTTGTAAGTGAGTTCCCGACATTCGATAACCTGGGTGCCCTCTTTGAAGACAGGGGTTCCGGCAAGCTTACCCGTGGAATCCTTTAATCCGGTGGCATACACTGTATTTAGTGCCATATTGAAGACCATCGAATCGGCTGTTATCTCGATATCACCGTAGGTTACTTTCGCCTTTGTATGAAGAATTGCAGTCTTGTTAACAATGTCGTTCTTCTTGTAACCTTCGGCACTGTAAATGACCTGTTGATCCAGGGCACCTCCGCTGGCTACAGGAAGGACTCTTCCCTTGGCCTGGTTCACAGTGTCACCCGGTACGGCAACAAGTGAATCGAGGGGCTCCCCCAGCTGTTGCGACAAAAGGGGAAAGATCCTGACCATCACGAGGAACACTGCAAGGAACCGCTTTTCTTTAAAAAAATACAACTTAAATATTATTTTTGTATAGTTTTTGTGTGACGTCGAGATGTCAGCGGCAAAACTATTAAAAAAACGTCAACTTAATATGTGCATAATACTTAAAAACGGCAAACATAGTACCTTTAATATATTCACATCACTTCTTCTTGTTGCGGTATTACTGACATTACCTTCATATTCCCGTGCCGCCACCCCGGATGAAGGAAAGAAATGGACTATAGTAATTGACGCAGGGCATGGAGGAAAAGACCCCGGAGCCCTTGGGGCAAATTCAAAGGAAGCAAATATAACACTGGCTATAGCCCTTCAGACAGGTGCCTACATTGAGAAGAACATAAGCAACGCGCGGGTGCTTTACACCAGGACCACAGATGTTTTGCCCGGACTTAAGGAAAGGGCCGAATTTGCCAACAAAAACAAGGCCGATCTCTTTATCTCGATTCATGCCAACTGGGCCCAGTCAAAAACCATAAAGGGTACCGAGACCTTTGTGATGGGACTGGCAAAGGATAAACAGAATCTGGAAGTCGCCATGAAGGAAAATGAGGTTATCCTCCTTGAAGAGGATTTCTCGACAAAATATGAAGGCTTTGATCCAAAGTCGCCTGAGTCATATATTATTTTCACCCTTATGCAGAATGTCTTCCAGGAGCAGAGTACAAAACTGGCATCAATGATCCAGAACCAGTTCAGGACAAGGGTCAACAGGGTTGACAGGGGAGTAAAACAGGAAGTCTTCTGGGTTCTGTATATGACAACCATGCCCAGTGTGCTTGTCGAAACCGGCTTTATCACATCTCCTGAGGAAGAAAAGTACCTTAATTCAAAGGAAGGTCAGGAATACATTGCCTCTGCAATTTTCAGGGCCTGCCGTGATTATATTGCAGATGTAGGAAGCAAGAGCGGGATATCGCCTGCACCCGAAGTTGCCAAAACCGAAGGGACAAAACAGCAGGCTGAAGTCCGGGAAAATACCGGCGACATTACTTTTATGGTACAGGTGGCAACTTCTATAGAAAAAACCGAGATCAGGGCGGACAATTTTAAAGGTATCTCTGAAATAACTGAAATACAAAGCCCCGGCAGGTACAGATATGCCTCAGGCAGGTTTTCAAATTATGAAGATGCAGTGCAACACAGAAAAAAAGTCGAGAGTCTCTTCCCCGATGCTTTTATAATTGCTGTAAAAGAGGATAAAATACTACCTTTACAGGATGCATTGCAGTTACAAAAACAATAATTATATGGCTGATGAAAAAGATCTCACACGAAGTTAAAATAGGAGCAACAGTACTGGTCACTCTTCTGGTTTTTATATGGTTGTACAATTTCCTCAAGGGGGAGGATCTGTTCAACAGTACCTATAAATATCATGTTGTTTATGACCAGGTGGGAGGTCTTGCCGAATCAAGTCCCGTTGAGGTAAACGGCTACAGGGTGGGTGTGGTTCAGACAATAGATTTCATCGACCCTACAAGCGGAAGACTCCATGTGACCCTCAGTGTTGACAAGGGATTCAGACTTCCCGTCAACACAGTTGCCGAAATCACTACTGCATCGCTTATTGCCGGTATGAAAATACAGTTCGTTTATGGCGAAGGCCCGGGTACCTATGAGAACGGAGATACCATTCCTGGCCGGCTTGCAAAATCGATTCTGATACAGCTTGAAGAAGAACTGGTGCCTCTCAAGACAAGAATCTCTAGCCTTATGAACCAGCTCGACTCGACAATATCATCTGTAAACGACCTCCTCGATCCCGAATTCAACAAAAATGTTTCCGGAATTGTCGCCAACCTCAACAGCACTACATCAGCTCTCGATGAAGTTGTTGTTTCACAGAAAACCGATCTTAAATCAACCCTGGGCAATATCAATACTTTCTCGGCAATGCTGGCTGATAACAGCTCAAAGATGGGCAGCACCCTCAGCAATCTTGAACAGATATCAGATACGCTGGCAGCTGCCGACCTGTACACTTCGGTGGCAAAGCTAAAGGAAAGTCTTGAGGGTATGTCACTTACCCTAAAGAACCTTAATGAAGGCAAGGGAAGTGCAGGACAGTTGCTGACTGACGATTCTCTCTACTCGAATCTTTCAGGCAGCCTCCGGAGTCTCGACCTCCTTCTTCAGGATCTGAAAGAGAATCCAAAGAAATATGTTCATTTCTCATTATTCGGTCGAAAAAGTGCCCCGGAAACGAAAAATTAGCTAAATTACAGTCTGTCTTGTGGTTATTTCTTAACGCGATAATAATGACATAAATGTCCTTATTATCCCCTTTATGATAAGCTTGAAAAATGCTGTACTATAATATACTGGAGGACATAGCCAAAGTGTTTTTAACGTTTGTAAGTTATTGATATTCAGTGAGATATTTTATTTTAATTTTTTTTAACTTATAAGTTATTGATGCCTAAAAACATATAGTTTTTTTGTAAAAGTCAAGCGAAAAAAATTTTTTTTTTAAGATATTTTTTTACAAATATTGCTAGCTGAAAACTGAAATCAGGAGACCATTTTTTAAAACCTAACTAATTCCATGAACAAAAACCATAATGATGTTTGGAATAACTGTCTTCAGATAATCAGGGATATTATTCCTTCCGTCAGCTATAAGACCTGGTTTGAACCTATTGTTCCCTTAAAACTTGAAAACAATATTCTTACTATTCAGGTTCCTAGTCCTTTCTTTTACGAGTACCTTGAAGAGCAATATATTGATATACTAAGGAAGACCCTTCGCAGGGAGATTGGCACCGAGGCCAAGCTCGAGTATAATGTTGTAATGGAGAATGCAAATTATGCCGAGGGCAAACCCTATACTGTAAAATACCCTTCAAAAAACAAGAGTGACCTTAACAACAAGCCGGTTCAGGTTCCTTTCGACCTTACCCAGCCCTCAATAAAGAATCCCTTCATAATACCGGGGATTAAAAAGATCCATTTTGATCCCAAGCTGAATCCCGACTACAACTTCAATAATTATGTTGAAGGAGAATGCAACCGTCTTGCACGTTCTGCGGGAATAGCCGTGGGAAACAATCCGGGAGGAACTGCTTTTAATCCCCTCATGGTTTACGGTGATTCAGGGCTTGGAAAGACACATCTGGCCCAGGCTATCGGAATACTTGTGAAGGAAAAGCATCCCGACAAGGTTGTCCTTTATGTTAATGCCAATAAATTTCAGACTCAGTTTGTTGAATCTATAAGAAACAACAACAAGAATGATTTCCTTCATTTCTACCAGATGATCGATGTGCTTATTCTTGACGATGTTCATGAATTTGCGGGAAAGGAAAAGACACAGGACACTTTTTTCCATATCTTCAATCATCTCCATCAGTCGGGTAAACAGCTTATTCTTACCTGCGACCGTCCGCCTGTTGAACTTCAGGGTATGGAGCAAAGGTTGCTTTCAAGGTTTAAATGGGGTCTTCAGGCTGATCTTCAGAGGCCCGATTATGAAACCCGGTTGGCTATTCTCAAGAAAAAAGCCTATAACGACGGGATAGAACTCCCCGATGAGATATTTGAATTTCTTGCTATAAACATATCAAACAACATAAGGGAACTTGAGGCCGTTCTCATATCCCTCTATGCGCAGTCGACTCTCAACAGGAAAGAGATAACCCTCGAACTTGCCCGCCAGATGGTAGAAAAGCTCATCAGTACAACCCGGCGCGAGATTACGATTGAGTTTATCCAGAAGGTTGTATGCGAGTACTACAAGATCCCTGTTGACCTTATACAGGGCAAGACAAGGAAACGTGAGATAGTCCAGGCCCGTCAGGTCTCCATGTACTTCTCAAAGAACCTTACCAAGGCTTCGCTTGCCAGCATAGGTTCACATATCGGGGGCAAGGACCATGCCACTGTACTGCATGCCTGCAAAACCGTTAACAACCTGATGGATACAGACAAGCATTTCAGGAACCAGATCAACGAGATAGAAAAGAAACTAAAGGTTTGAAAATGAATACCTTTGACCTTACCAAGATCTTTTTCGGGAAATATAATGACAGGAATGAAAACCCTGTTATTTTTTTTTCTCCGGGCCGTGTGAACCTTATTGGAGAACATACCGACTATAATGGCGGTTTTGTATTTCCCTGTGCCATCAATTATGGTACATACCTGGCAATCAGGAAAATAAAGGACAAAGTAATACGATTCAGCACACTCAACTTCCCCGAAGATACCCAGGTGTCCCTGCCATCTGAAGGCCCTTTTATAAACACAGGTAAAAAATGGATCAACTATCCCCTTGGTGTAATGAATGAGTTTATTGCACTCGGGGCTGTTCTGCCGGGGATGGAACTGCTTTATTCAGGCGATATTCCTAACGGAGCCGGTCTGTCCTCTTCAGCTTCCATCGAAATGGTGACTGCTGTTGCCCTCAATGAGCTTCTGGACCGGAAACTGGATATGACTGAACTGGTAAAGATGAGCCAGAGAGCTGAAAATAATTTTGTTGGAATGAACTGTGGGATCATGGACCAGTTTGCCGTCGGATTCGGATCAAAGGATCATGCTCTTGCCCTTAACTGCGACACTCTCGAATATGAGAACGTTCCGCTTATCCTTGGCTCTCACTCACTTATCATTGCCAACACAAACAAAAGGCGGGGACTTACCGATTCAAAGTACAACGAAAGGAGAGCTGAATGCGAAAGTGCCGTTAAGCTTCTTCAGCCGTACAAACCAATAAGGAACCTTGGCGAGCTTGGCTCAGCCGATATCCCTGCCCTTGAGAAATATATTGCTGATCGCGTTATCAGAAAAAGGGCTCATCATGTCGTAACAGAAAACGAAAGGGTGAAAGAAGGTGTGAAAATACTGAAGGACAATAACCTGGTTCGCTTCGGAGAGCTGATGATTCAGTCACATGAATCATTAAGAACCAACTATGAAGTCACAGGTTTTGAACTCGACACCCTTGCCGGTGAAGCAATAAAGCTGCCTGGTGTCCTGGGTTCAAGAATGACCGGAGCCGGTTTCGGTGGTTGTACAGTCAGTATTGTCAGGAATGATTCGGCCGACAACTTCATAACTGAACTTGGACGGGTCTACTCTGAAAAGACAGGACTGAAAGCTGACTTCTACAGGCCACTTATTGGAGACGGGGCCCGGAGGATCTTCCCCTCCTGATTCTTTTCATTATTGCTGACTGGTCCTTCTGCCTGAAGCTTTTATATCTTTGACGCATCTGAAACCGACGGTTTCACTTCTGTCAAATCCCTGTGATACCATCAGCAGCACCTGTGTAAAGTCAAGTGACTGTGGTCCTCCCTGTATATACCACCAGCTCGATTCGGGTTTATAGAAGCTGCCTCCCCTTATAACCTGCATATAGTTTGTACCGTTAAACCAGATGTCATTCGTGGCCTGCCATACATTTCCGACCATATCGCATACACCATAGATGCTCTGCCCCTTGGGGAAAGCATTGACCGGAGTCGGCCTGTCAAAGGCATTGTTGCAGTTGGTACCGTGAAAATCTCCACCCCAGGGCCAGCTTCGCCCGTCAGTGCCCTGGGCTGCAAGTTGCCATTCAGCCTCTGTCGGCAGTCTTTTCCCCGACCATCGCGCATAGGCCTTCATATCCTCATAACTTACATATACTACCGGATAATCATCCTGCCCCTGTTTATACATGCCATTATCCCAGTGCTTCAGAAAATTGGTGGTATCAGCCGGGACATAACCCGATGCAATAAGGAACTCATGAAATTTCTCATTGGTTACAGGATACCTGTCGATAAGGAAAGTATCGACAGATACCGGGATGTCACTGACTTCAGGATATGGTATAAAGTCATCATGTGATTTGACACTGAAAGAGAAAGTGGTTCCTGGTATCAGAACCATATCGGAAGGAATGCCTGTGGCGGGAGGTGTAGGTTCAACCCTGCTTATCAGCCATGGCTGTCCCCCTCTGAACCGGACAATATTCTCATCCTTAAGAATCTTACCTTCAAGCAACTGGACTACAATCTTTCCTTCATAATAGCCGAACATATCCCTTACACGCAGGGTCGTATCTCCGGCCAGAACCATCTCCTTCTTTTCTGTTTTGTATGAGGGATCTCCCTTCCAGACAAGAACAGTACCTGCTTCTTTTGTATTAATTGCCAGGGAATCACCTCTTATATCTGATTTCAGTATCAAAGGGAGGGCTGCAATGCAGTCGACCGAGCCCTCTTTCCTTGTGCCGCTGACAGATGAAGGCCATCCTGTCGTGGAGACAGGAATATAGTATGATCCTGTCTCCGGCAACGGTTCTACATTCTCATGTCGCCAGAGCGAAACATAGTGGATATTTTCCGGCCGGTCGATCCTGAATAATTTTCCCTCATGGCCTTCAGGTTTCATATTAAGAACCGTATAAAGGGTCTTTCCTCCCGACATCCATTTATTAACATGGGTCCTGTCAGATAAGGTACTTATCAGTGGTGTCCAGTCGTTGCCTGTAAAAGCATCATTGTTCTGCCTGAGTATAAGTGTCGTCTGCGACAGAAAATCCATATCCCTGCTGAAATTCTCATCTCTCCGACCGGGTCGGAACATGTTCAGCTCTGTACCATAGCCGTTAAAGAAGGCAATAGCAATTTCACGGTGAAGGATGTCCTCTCCTACGTCGCAAACCCTGAATATGGCAAAATCGGGTCTGATGAGCTTGTTAAGGTTAAGTTCGGGACTTAGGAATATAGCATTATGAACCCGGCCTGAAATGATTCCCGGCATATCCTTAACAACCGCCATACCCTCCGAATACATCACTACACCTTTTTTTACCGAGTCGGCTGCAGCCTGCAGTTCATAGTTCGAGCTGCCCCTGGTATCAAGGACTACGCCATCGGCATCTGTCTCGCTGATAAGACGCGCCATACCCCTGTAGTGGTTCTCAACGCGTGTACTGCTATCCCAGGGATTATAGGCTATAAAAAACCTTGTTCCCGATTGTCTCGACATCTTAGCGAAATTCCCCAGTTGCCTGGTCCCTCCCGGAAGATCCCCGTACATATCCCACTGGTTTCTTTTGTCGAGCCCCAGCCTGGGCCATGTGGGCCAGATCCCATATACATCGATAAACCCGAACTGTTCATTCCCATTTCTGATCAGGTCGGGAAAGGTATATTTCCCGGTGAAACGGTCGAAGAATTCCCTGTCCCAGGCCATCTGCAGAATGATAAGGTAGCTTTCCTTTATCCATGCCAGATCACTCCTTTCATAAAGGGTCTCATCAAACTTATCAAGATCATAAAGGTAACGCTGGTGGAACATCAGCTTCAGCCCGTCCTGCCATTCTCCCTTATAAACATCGGCATAGATCCGGTATCTTACCCTGGCGCCCGCGGAAAGCAGGGTCTGATAGCGTTGCCTTGTCCCTCCCTCCGAATCCTGCCTTCGTGCAATGGCACACACTGAATAGCCATCCCTTACAGGGAAGGAATTATAGCCCATCTCCCACGCGTTGTCAGGTAAAACAACCCGCAGGGGCGACATCCCCGGTCTGAAAAGGAAGGCCCTGGCAAGATCAGAGGGTCCGTGCCCGGTGATATAAACCGATTCATCATCAGTGCCAAAGGGAATAATGTTACCAAGAGCTACGGTGTCACCTGAAACATTCTCAAAGGTTATGTCAAAGCTCCAGCCCTGACCGGAGGTAGTATTTATCTCCAGAACGCCTTTTATGGAACTTCCGGCCATAAAAGTAAACCTTGACCCATCCCTGACAACCTGGCTGAAATTATCGGATCTGATGTTTTTGTTATCCGCCAGGAAACTTATAAGCGGTTTGTTACGTATAAACCCGAGAACAGAACCATCCGTCAGCGTAATGCTGTCGGTGCTTATCCCTGTTCTTTCAGAAACAGCCACATCCTTAAGTGACTGTGCTTCTGATATACATGGGAATAACAGGAATGCGGCAGAGAAAAGAGGAATGAAAAAGGACCTGGAAAATATCATATTTGCGTTATTGTCAAATAATTAATAAACAGATACAATAAATAAACTCCTGAATCGGTTAATAGACTATATCATTTTAATATTCCCGGAAAGCTAACAATTACCAGGAGCTCCCCGGAATAACTTATTAACAAATATATTGTATTTTTAAAGATGATTCTTAAGAGAGACAGCCATTTGAAGAGGATAATGAGGTTGCTTGAATATGCATTTTTATTTTTGCTGATTATCTTTCTTACTGATTGTAGTCCGACCAGGAAGAATCCCTGGTATGAAAAAAGGATGAAGGCTTCACGGGTAAACACATCCCAGCTGGGAAGGAACAGGTACTATTTCTCGGAAGGATATCAGAAAAAGATTCAGAAAAGCTCAAAAAAGATACATTAAAGCATCTCAGTCTGTCCAGCTGAAACTAAGCCCATCCCATGCAAGGGTTATTTCGGGTGGCAGTTCCCTGCATACATCACTGTGGCATCCCATCTGATGCCCTATATGAGTGATAAAAGCCTTTTTGGGAGAGATTTCCCTTATCAGATCTATTGCTTCCCTCAGGCTGAAATGAGAAATATGCTTCTCTTTTCTTAGTGCATTGACCACAAGATACTTAACTCCGTAAAGAAGTTCCTTGCTTTCTTCAGGGATATAGTTGGCATCGGTTATATAGGCAAAGCTTCCGGTTCTGAATCCATATATAGGCAGACGGTAGTGAAAAACCCTCACAGGGATGAGCCTGATGGTCCCGACGTCAAATCCGTAATGGGGAATATCAATCAGTCTCATCTTCGGGACACCCGGGTACTGGTATTCGGCGAAGACATATGAGAACTCTCTCCGTATTGCTTTCTGAACCCTATCCTCGGCATAAACGTCAATGGCATCACTGGTCTTATAGTTAAATGCCCTTACATCGTCCATCCCGGCGATATGATCCTTGTGTTCGTGGGTAAGAACAATTGAATCAAGTTTCGTGACATTCTCGCGAAGCATCTGTTGCCTGAAGTCAGGTCCGGCATCAATAACCAGTGT
Source organism: uncultured Rikenellaceae bacterium (assembly GCA_964494045.1). Lineage (GTDB taxonomy): Bacteria > Bacteroidota > Bacteroidia > Bacteroidales > VadinHA17 > LD21. The sequence goes on along the minus strand of CAZBQM010000050.1, from coordinate 5,908 downwards.
TGTCTCTGCATTTTCAAGCAGAAGAGAGGTCCTGAGTCTTTTATCACGAGGATCGCCTGACTTACATGTTTCACAATCACAGGCAATTACTGGAACACCCTGTGAAGTACCGGTACCAAGAAATGTTATCTTCACTTAAACCAGATTTCACTGCAAACCTAATTTAAAAACGCTAAACAGCAAAATCCTCACGGTATTAATGACCTTAAAAAGCATTGTTTATTTAGTATCTTTGCCGCATAAGTACAATTCGGATGCCAGGAAAGCTCTATCTCTTACCGGTGACACTGGGAGGCGGTGATACCGGAATGATTATCCCTTCAGGGGTACTGGAAATAACAAAATCACTCAGGTATTTCATAGTCGAGGAATTACGAAGCGCCAGGAGATATCTCCGTATGATCGACAAGGCTTTTCCCGTCGATGATTCCGTCTTTTTTATCCTCAACGAACACTCAAAAGACCATGAGATTGAAGCCTTCCTCGAGCCGCTTCTTCAGGGCAGTGATGCAGGTTTAATGAGTGAGGCGGGTCTCCCCTGCCTGGCTGACCCCGGATCGATGATAGTGGCCCTGGCCCACAGGAAAGGCATCCGGGTGGTTCCTCTCCCGGGTCCATCTTCAGTGGTGTTAGCCCTGATAGCATCGGGCCTCAACGGCCAGAATTTCACGTTTAACGGCTATCTTCCTGTCAAAGAGGTCGAAAAAAGCTCTGCCATAAGAGAACTGGAGAAAAAAAGCCGCGGAGGCGGCTCCCAGATCTTCATCGAGACTCCCTACAGGAGCCGGAAAATGCTCGATACCATCCTGGCTGTATGCCAGGACGATACACTTTTGTGTGTAGCCTTCGACCTTACCCTGCCTTCCGAATCGGTAACGACCAGGAAAATATCGTCATGGAAAAAGACAACGTGCCCTGTCGAAGGGAAACCAGCTGTCTTTATAATCCAGCAGGCTTAATGGTTGGGGCCAATCCCAACTTTAAGAAGCTGAATCTCAAAAAGCAGGGGGGCATAACCAGGTATTGTTGCATATCCATAGGCGCCATAGGCTAATGCGGAAGGGACGAGGAGAAGAGATTTTCCACCTTCTTCCATATAACTTACTCCTTCTTCGAAACCAAGTATCATCTGATCTTCATTAACAGGATAGATAAGAGTATCGATGACTCCGGTGTTACTGACGTTGGTATCAAAAGTATATCCGTTAAGGAATTTACCCGTGTATTTGACATAGGCCGTATCACTGGTTTTCAGATAGACACCATTTCCGGGCAGAACCTCAAAATAGTAAAGACCGCTGGGTTTCTCCACAAACACCTGTTCGGGATGTTCTGAAAGATAATTATCGATTTTTTCCCTCTCCTCCTTTTCATACTTCGCTGTCTTATCGCACGATACAACGGTAAGAAGGATAACCGTCGCGGACAGAAACACTAATCGTTTGTCAATAAAATTCATAGAATATTAAATTTAAATTAATAACAATTATGGATTCATTCTATCAAAAACCATTCCGTTATTCACATCTACAGGGCTTTTGTTTTAATATGATAGACTATTACCGAGCGTGGAGGAATCTTTTTCTGGTCACCCAACAGACCGTGAGCCAGATAGGGAGGAATAATAAAAACAGCTTCTCCCCCGGGTCTGAGAAGCTTTAAACCTTCATTAAGCCCGGCTTCGATGGAACTCTTTCCCAAAACAATCTCTTTCGGGCCCGACTCATCAGATGAGTATGCCGGGGTACCGTCAAGCAGAGAACACTCGTATTCAAACCTTACCATGTCATCATCCTTAAAGTAAGGGCCCGAACCCTCACCAATGATCTGATACCACAATCCCGATGAAGTCTCGGTCAGGTCAAGGCCTTTTCTTTCACCATAGTTTAATATCCTCTCCCGGTCCTTTTCAACCAGGTAGGTATTAAGTTCAGCCATCTCCTTCTTCCCGGGCTTTCCGGCTGCAGACTGCTGCTCATTTCCCCTTCCGCATGCAAGCAACGGAAAGGTCAGCAAAAAGAAGGATAGCAGTCTTAAGTTCATATGGATTTTGCTTCGTTTAATTCTTTCCTGTTCTCCTCCAGAACCTTCAGAAAATAGCTTATCGTATCGTCGAGCGTACCGCTGTACTCTCCGCCTGAAGCATTAAGATGACCCCCTCCTGAAAAATAACGGGCTGCAAATTCATTAACCGGGAAAGATCCCTTCGACCGGAATGACAGTTTGACAAAACCATCCTTTTCTATAAACAGTGTCGAGAATACAACGTCTTTGATTGAAAGGGGCATGTTTACGAATCCTTCCGTGTCGCCCTTCACATTATTATAGTCCTTGAGATCCTGTTTTGACAAATACATGTAAGCCGATCTCAGTTCCGGTAAAATAACCATTCTGCCATTAAGGGCCAGACCCTGAAGCCTCATCCTGTCGGCCGAAAAGTTATTGTAAATCATATTGTATATCTTAACCTTATCTATCCCGGTATCAAAAATGTCGGCAACTGTCCTGAAAGTATTTCCTGTAAAATTACCGTATTCAAAGTTGCCTGTATCTGTAATGATACCAACATACAGGGCTTCAGCATAGGACTTGCTTACAGGAGCATGCCCGTTCATTTCACATATGAGCTCATCGACAAGCTCGGCCGTGGAACATTTTGATGGATCTGATATAAGCAGGTCGGCAAAATCTCCCGGGTTGAGATGATGATCTATTATAACCTTCCGTGCCCCGCTTTTAATAACATAATCCATGGCCTCGCCGAGGCGTCCCGGCTGATTAAAATCGAGAAGTATTATCAGATCAGCTTCTCTTATCATCCTTATACTCTTTTCCCTTTCCTTAATAAAAACAGTGATCTTCTCCGATCCGTCCATCCACTTGAGAAACTCCTGAAGAAAATTCGGAGAGATCATTCCGGCTTCCTTGCCAATTGATCTGAGATAATGATAAAAAGCTAACTGAGAACCTATTGCATCTCCGTCAGGATTAATATGACAAATCAGCAGTATATTCCTTGCCTGTCTGATCAGGCTATCCAATTCTTTTGTATATTTGGTTGAATCCGGCACAATATTCCCCTGTTTAAGTTAAACCCATTTCTAAAAAAACGGGTAAAGATAGGAAATATTTGCAAGGATTGCTTAACCAATTCAATCTCAAATTCATCTGCCAATGACCAGTGATTTTACATTCGCGATAATAAAACCCAATGCCATGAGAACCGGGAAAGCCGGTCCGATAATGGCCATGATGACAGAGAGTGGCTTCAGAATATGCGCATTGAAGATGGTAAGGCTGAGCCATCAGCTGGCAGAAGATTTCTATGCGGTCCACAGGGGCAAACCCTTTTATCCGGAACTTATCGACTTCATGACTTCGGGCCCGGTTATTGTGATGATACTTGCACACCAGGATGCAGTTGAAGAATTCAGAAAGCTTATAGGTAATACCGATCCTTTAAAGGCAGGTGAGGGTACAATCAGGAAGCTGTATGGCGTAAACACCCAGATGAATGCTGTACATGGCTCTGATTCTCATGAAAACGCCGTCAGGGAAGCCGATTTCTTTTTTACTCACGATGAGAGATTCTGACCTGGCAAGGTCCATCACGGGGAAAAATACATTTGTATTTTTAAGGAAAAATAACAGAACTTTAAACGCTTTTAAGTGTTATTAGCATTGAAAACTTCGCTTGTTTATGATTAAAATGCAGGAAACAGATTTCTCCGAAAAAAAGAACCTGGAAAAATATTCCTCAGCCTTTACGCTTTCAGATATGGAGATCTTTATTTTTCCCGATCTCTTCTATCCACTGGTTCTGGCCAACATAATGTCGCCAATTATCTGGGAGTGGCGTAAAGATGAATGGTTCAAAGACATAGAAAAGAAAAACTTCATATATAAGGTAAACAGGATTAAGCAATACATTATCCAGAACTATGTATTCAACCTCGATCTGGCTACCTGGGGATTGACCACCCGCGAAAAGGAGATCAGCAGATTCAGCAGCTTTTTTGATACTGAGCTTCTTAGCCGGTCAAATGCTCTTTTCGGTTATGAAGGCGACAAGTATTACTTTGATATAGACATAAGAAAGCATTTCGGTCTCGACAAGTTCGATTCCGATACCATCCCTTACTGGAAGACAGAGACTGTGGAAGCCATGAACGCCTTCCGGCACAAAGAAAATTTCTCGACAGGTGCAGGGGAATGCGTGTCACTGTCGTCACTCTATGCCGCCGCAATGTTTATCATCGGAAGAATACCCCTTGAAAAGATCTTCCTTATAGCAACTCCTCTGCACTCTCAGAACTTCATTACCGAAAAGGAGGGTCTCATCACAAACAACCGCAGGATTGTTACAAAGAACATGTGGTTTAACGGTACCTCTCTGTCGGCCAAAGCCAGAAGAGCACTCGAAAATGAAAAAATAACAATAGTATCACATATCACGGGCCATATACATACAGTCTTTGATGAAGCGACCATTGACAGGGACTCTTATGAAAAGTTTGAAAAAAAACTGCGCGATTTCCTCATAACGGACCTGAGCAGCGGCATCCTTGTCAATTTTCTCAGGTTTAACTCAAAATACAAGTCACTTTTCCAGTACAGATGCGATTGTTCAGGAACATCGCGTTACATTGCCCTTGAGAAGATGTTCGAGTATGAACACACGAGCAAATTCAGTGTGGCCGCCGAAACCCGTGCCCAGCTTGTCAGGGAGATCGAAGGAGATGAGTTCTACCTGAGTCCCCTCAGAGGAAGGATGATGCTCAATGATTTTGAGGACCTCCTTAATGAGAGTAAGGGAAAGACACTCCGGGAGATAGAAGACAGATTTGCTGAGATCCCCGGAAACACTGATACTGATCTGTTCAGGGAGATGTTCAAAGAAATAGATATGTTTATCAGGACGGAGCCAAGGCTGCCTGAGGGAGACAAGACTTACTCTGCAAGGCAATACCCGTCAATATCAGTTGAGAACACAAGAGACGAGATAGTGGAGATCATCGAAACCACGGCTTCAGTCTCCGGGATGTCGAACCTTTCCCTTTACGTCTTCCGCCGTATGGATCTGATCAACTGGAAGCCCTTCGTAAAGGCAGCCATCGAACGCAACCCTGTATGTTTTGAAAACCTCCGGGATAAGAGCCCTGAAGAAGTGTATGAAATTCTGAAAAAGCTTCCTGACCAATCGGTTTATGATGAGGGAAGACTTGCACTCCCTGATGAAGTATGGAACTTCCAGCGTGGCGATGGCATTGAAAAAGCCCTTCTGATGGCCGACTTACTTGTAGGCAATGACAGAAATGCAGAAATAAGCATTAATATCGACCATAATAAAGTGTACCTGAACTGCTGCAACAGGGATTTTATTTTTAACTCGGATAAGAATTTCAGAAAGCTTATAATCATCAAGGGCTATGATTACCAGATAAGATAGAGCAGATCATCCCCTACGGCATTCCCGGCTTTTCTCCCGGCCCGGCCCGGGTGCAGCGCCAGTTTTGTTATCTGAGCACTATGTCTTTTATAATTTCACTGCCTGCCTTTTCGTTAAGCTTCTCCCTGAGGGCTTCCCTCAGCATAAGCAGTTCATTTCTTACTACTGATGATTTAAGGTGAACAAAAAGAACCCCGTCCCTGATATATATCTTTGAAGTGCGGGAAGCAATCGCCTTTCCAACAATTTCTTCCCAGGAGTTGATTATATCAACTTCGGACAGCTTCTTTCCGAGATTCATCTCACCAATGTAATCCTTTATTGCCTCGGCAAGTGATATGGTCTTGCTCCTTCTCATTGTTTTTATAGTTAGCGTCTATTGCAGTATTCAAGGCGTATTGTTTCAGTGAAGAAAAGATAAAAGAAACAAGACAAAAGTCACAAGTAAAGAAGAGAGAA